>JAKAZX010000155.1 GCA_021826485.1 Pseudomonadota bacterium
CGGAAGTCGCTCTGCTTGCGGACGGACACCAGCTCGTCGGTGAAGCGGCCGGCGCCGTCGGTCGGCGCATCGGCCTGCGCCACCACCAGCTTCTCCTCCTCCATCGCGGAGAGGTATTTCCAGCCTTCCTGCACCACCCCGTCGCGCACCAGCCGGTACGGCGTCTCGATGAAGCCGTATTTGTTGACCTTGGCATAGGTCGCGAGCGAGTTGATCAGGCCGATATTCGGCCCTTCCGGCGTCTCGATCGGGCAGATGCGGCCGTAATGCGTCGGGTGGACGTCGCGCACCTCGAAGCCGGCGCGCTCGCGCGTCAGGCCGCCCGGACCCAGCGCCGACAGGCGCCGCTTGTGCGTCACCTCCGACAGCGGGTTGGTCTGGTCCATGAACTGCGAGAGCTGGGAGGAGCCGAAGAACTCCCGCACCGCCGCCGCTGCCGGCTTGGCGTTGATCAGGTCGTGCGGCATCACCGTGTCGATGTCGACGCTGCCCATGCGCTCGCGGATCGCCCGCTCCATGCGCAGCAGTCCGACGCGGTACTGGTTCTCCATCAACTCGCCCACCGAGCGCACCCGGCGGTTGCCGAGATTGTCGATGTCATCGATCTGGCCGCGCCCGTCCTTCAGTTCGCACATGGTCTTGACGGTGCGCAGGATGTCCTCCTTGCGCAGCACGCGGATCGAATCGTCGGTCTCCAGGCCCAGCCGCATATTCATCTTCACGCGGCCCACCGCCGACAGGTCGTAGCGGTCGGAGTCGAAGAACAGGCCGCGGAACAGCGACTCCGCCGTCTCCGGCGTCGGCGGTTCGCCGGGCCGCATGACGCGGTAGATGTCGATCAGCGCGTCGTCGCGGTTGGTGTTCTTGTCCACCACCAGCGTGTTGCGGATCCACGGGCCGTTCTGCTGGTCGACGGCCAGCGTCGGCAGCCGGTCGATCCCCGCCTCCTCCAGCGCCGTCAGCCGCGCCTCGGCCAGTTCCTCGCCCGCTTCGGCAAAGATTTCGCCGGTGGCCTCGTTCACCAGGTCCTCGGCGACGTAGCGGCCGAGCAGGTCGGCGCGGCCGACCAGCACTTCCTTGGTCTTTTCGGCGATGCGGCGGGCGCTCCGCGCGTTCAGCTTGGCGTCCGCCTCGGCCACCACCTCGCCGGTGTCGGCATCGACCAGCGGCTCCAGCAGCTTGGCGCCGCGGAACGCCTCCGGGTCGAACGGCCGCGCCCAGCCCTTCCGGGTGCGCGTGAACACCACCCGGCCGTAGAAATAGGTCAGGATCTCCTCGGCATCCATGCCGCGGATCTCGCCGATGTCCAGCGTCTCGCCCTGCGCCGAGCGCGCCGCGCGCAACTGCTCGGTGTGCGCGCTTTCCAGCGCATACAGCAGCGTGGTGACCGGCAGCTTGCGCTTGCGGTCGATGCGTACGTAGACGAGGTCCTTGCTGTCGAACTCGAAATCGAGCCAGGAGCCGCGATACGGGATGACACGCGCGGCGAACAGGTACTTGCCGCTGGAATGCGTCTTGCCCTTGTCGTGGTCGAAGAACACGCCCGGGCTGCGGTGCATCTGGCTGACGATGACGCGCTCGGTGCCGTTGATGATGAAGGTGCCATTGTCCGTCATCAGCGGCATGTCGCCCATGTAGACGGGCTGTTCCTTGATGTCGCGGATCGACCGTGCGCCGGTGTCCTCGTCCACGTCCCAGACGATCAGGCGCAGGATCACCTTCAGCGGCGCGGCGAAGGTCATGCCGCGCTGGATGCATTCCTCGACGTCGTATTTCGGCTCTTCCAGCTCATAATTGACGAACTCCAGCCGGCCGCGGCCGGCGAAGTCGTCGATCGGGAACACCGAGCGGAACACTTCCTGCAGCCCGGTCTGGGTGCGGCTGTCGGGGGCCACGTTCATCTGCAGGAACGCCTCGTAGCTGGCGCGCTGCACGTCGATCAGATTGGGCATCGGTGCCACTTCGGGGATGCGCCCGAACGTCTTGCGGATGCGCTTGCGCCCGGTGAAGGACCTGGTTATCGCGTTCATGCCTGTCCTGCTGCCCCGTGGAAAAGGACCTGGGGGATCCCTCGATATGCCGCCGCCCGGCCGGCCGGCACGTGCCGCGTTCCCGCACCCCCGTCGGGACCGGCCAGCGCCGCCGCTTTGCCCCGCGGCGTTCCGCCAACGGGATCGCGGGCGGAAACCACGCCGGTTTCCGCCCGCCGAAGCTTCAACGGCGGCCCGGGCGGGCCGCCGTACTGCCGACGATTCGTCTTCGCCAGTTACTTCACCTCGACGCTGGCGCCCTGCTCTTCCAGCACCTTCTTGATCTTCGCCGCCTCGTCCTTGTTCACGCCTTCCTTCACGGGCTTGGGCGCGGCTTCCACCAGGTCCTTGGCCTCCTTCAGGCCAAGCCCCGTGATCGCACGGATCTCCTTGATCACGTTGATCTTCTTGTCGCCCACGCTGGCCAGGATGACGGTGAACTCGGTCTGCTCCTCGACCGCAGCGGCGGGCGCCGCCGCGGCGCCGGCCGCCGGCGCGGCGGCCATGGCAACGGGAGCGGCGGCGGAGACGCCCCACTTGTCCTCAAGCAACTTGGAGAGTTCGGCGGCTTCCAGCACGGTCAGGCTGGACAGCTCGTCAACCAGCTTCTGCAGATCGGCCATGATTGTGTCCCTAATCTAGTCCCAGGTCGGTTCCATGCAAGCCCGCCGGTGCGGGCCTGCCATCACTTTTGTTCACGCGCTGCCGGTCAGGCAGCCTCGGCCTCCTGGCCCCCGTCCTTCTTGGCGAAAGCCGCCAGCACCCGTGCGATCTGTCCGCCCGGCGCCTGCAGGACGCCGGCGATGCGCGTGGCCGGGGTTTGCAGCATCCCCAGCAACCGCGCCCGCAGCGCCTCCAGCGACGGCAGTTCCGACAGCGCCTTGACACCAGCCGCATCCAGCGTCTGGCCGCCGATGGCACCGCCGAGCACCGTGAACTTCTCGTTGGTCCTGGCGAACTCGATGGCCGTCTTCGCCACCGCCACCGGGTCCGCCGCCCACGCCAGCGCGGTCGGTCCCTTCAGCAGTGGCTTGATGCCCTCGAATCGGGTCCCGGTGAGGGCGAGGGTGGCCAGCCGGTTCTTCGCGACCTTGAAGTTCGCCCCTGCCGCCCGCATCCGCCGCCGCAGTTCCGTCACCTCGGCGACCGTCAGCCCGCTGTTGCGGGTGACGACGACGATCGACGTGTCCGCGAGCATGGACGTGAGCGCGGCAACGAACTCCCGCTTCTCCGTACGGTCCAAGTCCCGTCTCCACTCGGTGGCCGGGCACGGGGGTCCGTGACCGGCCGGGTTGCCCTCTGGGCCGCGCCGCTCACCCGCAGGTGGGCGGCGCTGCCCGGTTCGCCTGTCGAGGCGGGGCCGCAGCCCCGTAGCCGGAACCGCCCAGGACATGCCGGACCTTGCGGCCGGTGATCCTCGGCTTCCCCGTCTCCCGTGCGCGGGCCGTGCGGCCCATTACCATCCCGGGGGATGACGCGCGGTCTCGGACAGGTTCGGGGGCTCCCGCCCCCTGCCCGCCGCCCCGCCGGATGGCGGCGCGGCGTATTCCGTCGTCACGCCGTCAGGCTGCTCACATCCACCCGCACGCCCGGGCCCATGGTGGAGCTCAGCGCCGCCTTCTGGACATAGGTGCCCTTGGCGCCGGCCGGCTTGGCCTTGACGATCGCATCGGCGAAGGCGCGCGCATTCTCCAGCAGCTTCTCGGCCGGGAAGCTCGCCTTGCCGATGCCGGCATGCACGATGCCCGCCTTCTCGGCGCGGAACTCGACCTGCCCGGCCTTGGCGGCGCCGACCGCGCCGCGCACGTCCATGGTCACCGTGCCGAGCCGCGGGTTCGGCATCAGCCCGCGCGGGCCGAGGATCTTACCCAGCCGGCCGACCAGCGCCATCATGTCCGGGGTGGCGATGCAGCGGTCGAAATCGATCTGCCCGGCCTGCACCTTCTCTGCCAGGTCCTCCGCCCCCACCACGTCGGCGCCGGCGGCCTGCGCCTCCTCCGCCTTGGCGCCGCGGGCGAACACGGCGATGCGCAGCGTCTTGCCGGTCCCGTTGGGCAGGCTGACCAGCCCGCGCACCATCTGGTCCGCGTGGCGCGGGTCGATGCCCAGGTTCATCGCCATCTCGATCGTCTCGTCGAACTTGGCGCGGGCGTTCTGCTTCACCAGCGCCACCGCATCGGCCAGCGCATAGGATTTCGCCCGGTCCACCGTCGCGCTCGCCGCCGTCAGCCGCTTGTTGTGCGCCATGGCTCAGCCCTCCACCACGGTCAGGCCCATCGAGCGGGCCGAGCCGGCCAGCATCCGCACCGCGCCCTCGACGTCGTTGGCGTTCATGTCCTTCATCTTCTGGGCGGCGATCTCGCGAAGCTGGGTGGTGGTGACGCGGCCGACGGTCGCGCCCTTGCCGGGGCTGGTGGACCCGCTCTCGATCCCGGCGGCCTTCTTCAGGAAGTAGCTGTTCGGCGGCGTCTTGGTGATGAAGGTGAAGGTGCGGTCGGCGAAGGCGGTGATCACCACCGGCACCGGCATCCCCGGCTCCATCTGCGCGGTGACGGCGTTGAATTCCTTCACGAAGGCCATGATGTTGAGCCCGCGCTGGCCGAGCGCGGGGCCAACCGGCGGCGACGGATTGGCCTTGCCGGCGGGGATTTGCAGCTTGATGTAGCCGACGATCTTCTTCGCCATCCCTGGCTCCTTCGCTCCAAGGGACCGCGGTGCATGCGACCCGGCCGCGCCCGTGCGCAGCCCGGCGGTCTCCCGCGTTCCGAGATGAAGCGGCGCGTCTAGCCCAGCGGCGCGCGCGAGTCCAGCGCCAATCCGCGCTCAGGACAGATCGACCTCGGTGCTCAGCATATAGCCGGTCGTCCCGTCATGCTCCACTTCCACCCATTGCGTCAGGTTCCGCCACAGCATCCGGCGCACCGGCAGCCGCGTGCCGGGCGGCAGGGTGGCCAGCACCGGGGCGCCGGCATCGGGGTCGCGCCGCAGCGCGGCGGGGCGATCGTGGACGGTCGCGGTGTGGTATTCCGGCGCCCCCGTCGCCGCGACCGGCGCGGCGCCCAGGCGCAGCCGCGGGCCATAGGCGACGTAGCCGCCGGCCGCCGCCGCCAGCAGCAGCAGGCTCGCGATCGCCAGGGCGCGCAGCCGGCCGCCGCGGCGGCGCAGGTTCAGCGCGGCGTGCAAATCCTCCGCCTCGCGGCGCAGTACGTCCGCTTCCCGCCGCGCGGTCAGCAGCTCGGCCTCGGTGTCGTCCAGGCGGCTGCGCAGCCGTTCCAACTCCCGCTCCAGCCGGCGGACGCGCACGCTCTGCGCCGCCGCGGAGTCGGCGCCGGCCATGAAGATCGCCTTCAACTGGCCGCCGGTCAGTCCCAGCCGGCGGGCCAGCGCGCCGACCGCGCGGCCGGCATTGTCCGCCTCCCCGTCATCCGAGACGAGCAGGGCGAGGCGGTTGGCGAGGCGCTCGATCTCCTCCTCGCTCACCCCATTCATGTGGCGAGTGCGATCAGGAACGGGCCGGACCGGGCGCAGGACTGGGCGAACAGGTCGTTGAACGTCGCCATGTCGGTGGCGCGCGCCGCCGGCACGCCGAACCCCTCCGCCACCCGCACCCAGTCGATGTCCGGCCGGCCGAGATCGAGCATGTCGAGCGCGGTGCGGCCCGGATTGGCGCCGACCGCGGTCAGTTCGCCCTGCAGGATGGCATAGCGGCGGTTGTCGAAGATCACCGTGGTCACGTCCAGCCGCTCGCGCGCCTGGGTCCACAGCGCCTGCACCGTATAGAGGGCGGAGCCGTCGGCCTGCAGCGTCACCAACCGCCGCCCGGGGGCGCCGATCGCCGCGCCGGTGGCCAGCGGCAGCCCCTCCCCGATCGCGCCGCCGCAGAGTTGCAGCCAGTCATGCGGCGCGGCGCCGAACGTGCCGCGGAAGAAGCCGCGGCCGAAGGTGATGCTCTCGTCCACCACCACCGCCTGCTCCGGCAGCAGCGCCGCCAGCGACTGGGCGAACGCCTCCGACGTGATGGCGCCGCGCGCCGGCTCCGGCCGCGGGGTGGCGGGCGGGGCGGCGTCGGGCAGGCCGAGCTGGTCGGCCAGCGCCTCCAGCGCCGCCGCCGCGTCCTGCTCCGGCCGCGCCAGCTCATGCACCTGCGCGGTCGCGGGCGCGAGGCGGCCGGGCTTGCCCGGATAGGCGAAGAAGCCCACCGGCGCGCGCGCCCCGGCCAGGATCAGGTGGCGCACGTCCGCCAGCACCGCGCAGGCGGCATCGACCGGATAGGGCAGCCGCTCGATCGCCAGCCGCCCCTGGCCGCGCGCCATGCGGGCGTTGGAGATCGGGGTGCGCAATTGCACCCCGGTGCCCGCCGCCAGCCGCGCCGCCGCGCGCAGCCCGCGCTCGGACAGCGCCGAGCCGCCGAGGAACAGCATGGTGGCGCCGTCCCAGGGATACAGCCGGGCGATGGTGGCAATGGTGGTCGGCGCCGGCGCGGCGGCCACCGGCACCGGCAGTGGCGGGGCGACCACCCCGCCCTCGTCCCAGCAGGTGTCGCTGGGCAGGATCAGGGTGGCGACCTGGCCGGGGCCGGTGCGCGCCGCCTGCACCGCGACCGCGGCATCGGCGCCGACGGTCGCCGCACTCCGCGCCGTGCGCACCCAGTGGGAGGCGCCGCGCGCCCACCCCTCGGTATCCGCGGTCAGCGGCGCGTCCAGCACGCGATGGTGGGTCGCCTGGTCGCCGACGCAGTTCACCACCGCCGACTGCGCCCGCCGTGCGTTGTGCAGATTGGCCAGCCCGTTGGCGAGGCCGGGGCCGCAATGCAGCAGCGTCGCCGCCGGCTTGCCGGCGAGCCGCGCGTAGCCGTCGGCGGCCCCGGTCGCCACCCCCTCGAACAGCGCCAGCACGCAGCGCATTCCTGGAATGCGGTCGAGGGCGGCGACGAAATGCATCTCGCTCGTGCCAGGATTGGCGAAGCAGGTATCGACGCCCGCCCCCAGCAGCGTCTGCACCAGGCTTTCCGCGCCGTTCATCCGCCCATCCCTTGCCCGTCCATCCGCCCGCCATACCCCGCAGGAGCCGCGATGACCACGATCCTTTATGCCGAGCGCATGTATCCCGACGACACGGTGGAGCGCGAGGTGTTCGGGCCGGACGTGCGCATCCTGATGCACGGCGCGCCGACGCTCGCCGCCCTCGCCCCCGCGGACTGCGCGGCGGCGGACGGGCTGATGCTGTTCCGCAACTGGTGCGCCGAAGCCGACCTCGATCGCTTTCCCCGCCTGCGCGCGATCGTGCGCATGGGCGTCGGCTACGACCGGATCGACCGCGCCGCCTGCGCCGCCCGCGGCATCCTGGTGTGCAACGTGCCCGATTACGGCACGATGGAGGTCGCCGACCACGCCATCGCGCTGACGCTGGCGCTGCGCCGCGGCCTGGCCCTGCACCACGATGCCCAGCGCGCCGATCCGCCGGCGGGGTGGGAGCCGATCGCGACCCCGCTGGTGCGGCGGCTGGACGTGCAGACCTTCGGCGTGGTCGGGCTCGGCCGCATCGGCACCGCGGCGGCGCTGCGGGCCAAGGCGCTCGGTTTCCGCGTCGCGTTCTTCGACCCGTTCCGCCCCAACGGGACGGACCGCGCGCTGGGCCTGACGCGCGCCGCGACGCTCGATGCGCTGCTGGCGCAGAGCGACGTGCTGTCCCTGCACGCGCCGCTGACGCGCGCCACGCGCGGGCTGATCGGCGCGCGCGAACTGGCGCTGCTGCCGCGCGACGCGGTGGTGGTGAACACCGCCCGCGGCCCGGTGCTCGACCTCGATGCGCTGGCCGACGCGCTGCGAAGCGGCCACCTCGCCGGCGCGGGCCTGGACGTGCTGCCGGAGGAGCCGCCGCGCGCCGCCCCCGCCCTGCTCGCCGCCTATCGCGCGCGCGAACCCTGGCTCGCCGGCCGGCTGATCGTGACGCCGCATGTCGCCTACCACTCGCCCGAGGCCTGGGCCGACATCCGCCGCAAATCGGCGGAGACGATGGCGGCCGCCCTGCTCACCGACCGGCCGCAGAACGTCATCGCGCCGGAGGAGGGGTGAGGCCGTACACGGACTCGACATCGCGTCACGAAATGTGTATCAGCGCCGCTCGTGCCCGGCGCTTTCCCCCCCGCGCAAGTAACGGATGAGGACAAACCGGTTGCGGCGTGAGCGGGGGACAGTTACGCGGCGACAAGTTCCGGCGGCAGCGCCGGCGTCCGCGATCCGGCGATTTCCGACAGTGTTGAGGGGCTGATGGCAAGATCCGTGCGGGGCATCAGGGGCACCGGAGCGGCCGGCGGAGCGGGCGCGCTGCCACCTTCACCGTCCCCCGCGGACACGCCGTCCGCCGCCACGGCAACCGCCGCCACCGCCGAGCTGGAGCCGCCGGCCGCGCCCGAGGCCGCCGCGCCGCCGCCCGCCCCCGCCCGCGTCCTGCGCGGCTATATCGACAAGGCGACGCCCGCCGGGGTGGAGGGCTGGGCGTGGGACCCGGAAACCCCCGACGCGCGCATCCGCCTGGAAGTGCTGGAGGATGGCGCGCGCCTCGCGCTCGGCGTTGCCGATGACCTGCGGCCGGGCCTGGCC
>JAKAZX010000156.1 GCA_021826485.1 Pseudomonadota bacterium
CGGCACCATCCGCAAGGAGTTCGCGGAGAGTATCGAGGCCAACTCCGTCCACGGCTCCGACAGCGCGGAGAATGCCGCCCGCGAGATCGGCTTCTTCTTCGCCGAGACCGAGATCGTCGGCTAGCCGGCGGCGAGGCCGCGCATCGCCGCCGCCGCCGCCAGCACGGCGGCGTCGGCGCCGCGCCGGCCGACCACCTGCAACCCGACCGGCAGCCCGTCCGCCCCGAAGCCGCAGGGCACCACCGCCGCGGGCGCCTGCGCCAGATTGACCGGGTAGCTGAACCCCGCCCATTCGGTCCAGCGGCCGAGGCCGGAGCCGGGCGGCACCTCCTCCCCCGCCACGAAGGCGGTCAGCGCCACGGCGGGGGAGATCAGCACGTCATGCGCCGCCACCAGCCGCTCGAACGCGACGCCGAAGGCGGCACGCTCGGCCTGGGCGGCGATCACCTCCACCGCCGACAGCCGCGCCCCGTCCGCCGCCACGTCGCGCAGGCCGCGCTCGATCACCGCATGCCGTTCGGCCGGCACCGCGGCGAGCCTGGCGGCGGCGCCGGTGTGCCAGTGGCGGCGGAACAGGTCGAACAGGTCGCCGCCGGGCAGGGTGACGGGAGTCAGCACCGCCCCTTCCGCCGCCAGGCGGTCGCACAGGGCGGCGAAGGCGGCCTGCACGTCGGCGGCCACCCGGCCGCGCGGCGGCGCATCCCACACCGCCACGCGCAGGCCGCGCAGCGGGGTCTCCGGCAGCGGCAGGAGCGGCGGGACCGGCCAGGGGCACTGATACCAGTCCCGCAGGTCGCGCCCGGACATCACCGCCAGCATCAGCGCCGCATCCGCCACGCTGCGGGCCAGCGGGCCGAGATGGGCGACGGTGCCGAACGGGCTCGGCGGATAGGCGGGCACCAGGCCGAAGGTCGGCTTGTGCCCCACCACGCCGCAGAACCCGGCCGGAATGCGGATGGAGCCGCCGCCATCGGTGCCCAGATGCACCACCCCCGCCCCGCAGGCCGCCGCCACCGCGGCCCCGCCCGAGGAGCCGCCGCAAGTGCGGCCGGCATCCCACGGATTGCGCGTGATGCCGGTCAGCACGCTGTCGGTCACCGCCTTCCAGCCGAATTCCGGCGTCGTGGTCAGCCCCAGCAGCACCGCGCCGGCCGCGCGCAGCAGGGCGACCGTGGGCGCATCCTCCTCCGCCCGCACCGCGGGGACGGAAGTGGTGCCGTAGCGCACCGCCCAGCCCTTCACCCAGACGATGTCCTTGATGGTGGCCGGCACGCCGTCCAGCGGTCCGCGCGGCGCCCCCGCCAGCCAGCGCGCCTCCGACGCCCGTGCGGCCGCCAGCGCGCCCTCCGGATCGAGATGGCTGAACGGGTTGAACCGCGGCTGGATCGCCTCCGCCCGCGCGAGCGCGGCGCGCGCCACCTCCACCGGCGACAGCGACCGGTCGGCATAGCGGCGCGTGAGGTCGGCGGCCCCGAAGCGGCAAAGCTCCGGCGCGTCGTCGAGCGGCGTGGGGCGGGCGGTCATGCGGCTCTCCCGGCTGATCGGGGAAACATGCACCGGCGCGACACGGCTTGCGAGGGCGAACGATTGCGGTGCAGGCTGCCGCGATGGACGATGACCTGCTGATCGATGCCGCCGCCGAGGTGCGCATCCGCCAACATCTGGTGCTGGTCGCGCTGGGCAAGCGCCCGGCGGACCGCAGCCTGCGCGTGGGCCGCCTGTTCGACCCGCACACCCGCACCTGGCGCGACGACCAGGAGATCGTGATCGCCGGCCGCCGCATCGCCTGGGTCGGCCCCGCCGGCCAGTATGCCGGCGAAGTGGCGGAACGGGTGGCGCGCCCCGGCCTCGCCGCCGTGCCGGGCTTCGGCGAGGTCCACAAGCACATCGAAAGCTCCCACCTGACCCCGGAATGGGAGGCGGCGCTGGTGCTGCCGCGCGGCAATACCTGGACCTGCGAGGCCAGCCACGAGTTCAGCAACGTCAACGGCCCGCGCAACCTGGAATTCTGGCTGGAGGCACGGCGCCGCGGCTCGCCGCTGAAGATCTTCCCGCTGCCCGGCTCGGCGGTGCCGCCGACCGCCTATGAATGGGGCGGCGGCTGGTTCGGCCATGACGAGCAGGCGGGCTTCCTGGACGCGAGCCTGATGGTCGCGGGACTGGACGAGGTGATGGACTGGCCGGCGGTGTGGAACCCGCAAAGCCCGTCCTACGCCCGTCTGTGGGGCATGATCGGCGCCACCTTCGCCCGCCGCGGGGTGGTGGAGGGGCATGGCGCGGGCCTGCGCGACGCCGCCGCGATCAACGCCTTCGCCGCCGCCGGCCTCGCTTCCGACCATGAGGTGATGACGGCGGAGGAAGCGTGGGAGAAGCTGGCGCACGGCGTGTTCCTGGAACTGCGCCCGCAGTCGATGGACACGCTGATCCCGGCGCTGCTGGCGCGCGGGCTGGCCGACTGGTCGCAGGTGGCCTTCACCACGGACGACCGCAGCGCCTCCCACACGCTGCGCGACGGGGCGACCGACCACAACGCGCGCACCGCGATCCGGCTCGGCGTGCCGCCGGAAACGGCGCTGCAATGCGTGACGCTGAACCCGGCGCGGCACATGCGGCTGACCCCCTGGGTCGGCAGCATCGCGCCCGGCCGGTTCGCCGATGTCGTGCTGCTGCGCGACGTGGCGTCGCTGGACATCGCCGAAGTCTGGGCCGACGGGCGGCAGGTGTCGGAGACGACGCGCTATCTGCCGCAGGTGCCGCGCATCGACTGGCCGGACTGGGCGACGCGCACGGTGAATCTGGGGCGCAAGCTGGCCGCCGCCGATTTCCGCATCCCCGCCGCACCGGGGCGGGCGACGATGCATGCCGCGCTGCTGCGCCCGTTCCACTGGACGGATGGCTTCATCACCGCCGACCTGCCGGTGGCGGACGGCGCCGTGCAGCGCGATGCGGCGCGCAACGTCACCAAGTTCGCGATCGTGGACCGTTTCTCGGGCGAGGCACGCACGTCGCGCATGTTCTGGCTCGGCTGCGGCCCGCGCACGCCCGGCACGGCGCTTGCCTGCTCGGTCGCGCATGACAAGCACAACATCTGGGTGGTCGGCTCCGACGATGCGGCGATGGCCGATGCGGTCAATGCGCTGGGCGACATCCAGGGCGGCTGGGCGCTGGTGCGCGAAGGGCGGCTGGTGTCCACCGTGCGCTATGAGGTGGGCGGGCTGATGAGCTGCCGGCCGGCCGCCGCGCTGGATGCCGAGATGCAGGCGCTGTACGCCGAGGCGGCGAAGGTGGAGTGGCTGTACGAGCCGACCTTCCATCCGCACTGGTATCCGGGCTTCCCGGAACGGCTGATCTTTGCCACGCTGACCTGCGCGCCGTGGCAATGGGTGCTGGTGGCGCCGTGCGAGCAGGCACCGGAGGGGTTCATCAACGTGCAGACGGGCGAAGCGCATCCGGTGGTGTGGTGAGCGGCGAAACGCAGGTGACGCAGCGGCGCGGGCTGGACGCGATCTTCGGCTTCCGCGCGCGCGGCTCCTCCGTGCGGCAGGAAATCGTCGCGGGGGCGACGACCTTCGCCGCGATGGCCTACATCATCGCGGTGAACCCCGCGATCATGTCCGCGACCGGCATGGACCGCGGCGATCTGGTGATCGCGACGGCAATCGCCGCGATCTTCGGCAGCGCGCTGATGGGCCTGTGGGCGAACTTGCCGCTGGCGGTCGCGCCGGCGATGGGATCGAACGTCGTGCTGACCTTCGTCGTGGTCAAGCAGATGGGCGTGCCGTGGCAGGGCGCGCTGGCAATGGTGGCGTTCACCGGCCTCGTGTTCCTTGTGCTGTCGCTGTCGCGGCTGCGCGGCTACGTGGCGCGCGAAGTGCCCGAGGTGCTGAAAGTCGGCATCCAGGCCGGCGTCGGCACGCTGATCGTGTTCATCGGCCTGCGTGGCGCCGGCTTCATCGTCGCCAACCCGAGCACCTATGTCGCGATGGGATCGCTGGCGAAGCCGCCGGTGCTGCTGACACTGTTCGGGCTGCTGCTGACGCCGGTGCTGGTGGTGCGGCGGGTGCCGGGCGCGCTGATCCTGTCGATCGCGGCGCTGACGGTGATCGGCTTCTTCGTGCCGGCCGGCCAGGGCAAGATGGTGACGCATCTGCCGTCCGCGGTGATCGCGTGGCCGCGCTGGCCGTCAGGCACGTTCGGACAGCTCGATTTCCGTTGGCTGGCGACGCATTTCCTGATCGCGCTGCCGATCCTGTTCTACTTCGTCTGCGCCGAATTCTTCAGCACGCTCGGCACCGTGCTCGGCGTCACCGGGGCGGCCAATCTGCGCGAGCAGGACGGCGCGATCCCCAACGCGACCGCGGTGTTCTCCACCGATGCGCTGTCGTCGATGGTGGGGCCGGTGTTCGGCACCTCCGTCGTGACCGCCTATATCGAAAGCGTCACCGGCGCGCAGGCGGGCGGACGGACCGGACTGACGGCGCTGACGGTCGCCGCCCTGTTCGTGCTGTCGCTGTTCTTCTGGCCGATCTTCGTGATCGTGCCGGGCCAGGCGACGGCGCCGGCGCTGGTGCTGGTGGGCGTACTGATGATGCAGGGGCTGGCACGCATCGACTTCGCCGACCTCGCCAACGCCGTGCCGATCGTGCTGACGCTGCTGGTCACGGTGCTGACCAACAACCTGATCAACGGCATGGCGCTGGGCACCTTCGCCTATATCCTGATCGCGCTGGCGCAGGGCCGTGGGCGGGAGGTGAGCGCCGTGGTCTGGGGCCTCGGCGTCGTGTTCATCGCCTTCTGGGCGGTCACGACGACGCTGATGTAGGGCGTGCGGCCAGCGCGGTGCGGCCGAGCAGGCCCAGCGCCAGATCGTCCTGCGGCGGCTGGAACAGCCCGGCGCGCGCGTCGCGGAAATGCCGTTCCAGCACCAGCGCGCGGGTCAGGCTGAAGCCCCCGGCGACGCGCAGCGCGGTTTCGGTCGCGCTGCATGCGGCGTTGGTGCAGAGATGCTTGGCGAGCGCGATCTGCGGGCCGAACGACGCATGCAGGTCGGGCCGCGCCACCCATGCCTCGGCGGCGCGATACAGCACCGCACGGGCGGCATCCAGCACCGCAATCATCTCCCCGATCCAGCGCTGGATGTGCGGTTCGGTGCCGATCGGGCGGCCGAGCGAGGGCGGGGTGCGCGTGTTGGCGTAGTCCGCGGCGGCGTCGCAGGCCGCCTGACCGATGCCGAGATAGACCGCGGCGATGGTCAGCGCCCAGCCATCGGCACCGGGCCGACGCTCCGGCGGCAGCGGGACGCCGATCGGCCGGCGGTCCACCACGTATTCATCAGGCACGAACACGTCCTGATAATCCACGTCGAAATTGCCGCAACTGCGCATCGCCATCGCGTCGTGCCAGGTGTCGGTCAGCCGCAGTCCGGGGGCCTTGGCACTGACGATCGCCTGCGCCAGTTCGCCCTTGGGCGCGCCGTCATGGGCCGGCAGCACCGCCGCGGTGACGAGGTAGCGCGAGGCCGGGGCGCCGGTGACGAAGATCTTGCGCCCGTTGATCAGCCAGCCGCCCTGGGCGGGCGTTGCCGTCGTCGCCGGGATGCCGCCGCGCGAGATGCTGCCGAGTTCCGGCTCCGTCACGCAGGTGTTCAGCGTGCCGCCCTCGGCGATCAGGGTGCGGCAGACCTCCGCCAGGATCGGCTCCGGCCAGGCACGCTGATCGACCACGCGGCCGAGCAGGCTGACCGTCATGGCCGCGACCAGCGCGGTCGAGCCGTCGCCATGCGCGAGACGTTCCAGCGCATGCGTCATGTCGAGCACGTCGGCCCCGCCGCCGCCGAAACCCGTCGGCATCGGCAGGCGCAGGAACCCGCTTTCATGCAGATCGGCGAAGTTCTCGTGCGGGAAGGTGCCCTGTGGATCGTGCGCGGCGGCGCGTTCCGCGAAGCGCGCCGCCAGCCGGTCGGCGGTGGCCAGGATGTCGCGCTGGGTCGGGTTCAGTGCATAGGGGAACATGGTCGTGCGGTTCTCCGTCAGGCGGCGGCAGCGCCGCCCAGATAGGCGTCGCGGATGCGGGGATCGCGCAGCAGATCGTGCGCCGTACCGGCCAGCACAATGCGGCCGGACTGCAACACATAGCCCTGGTGCGCGATGCGCAGCGCAAGGCTGGCGTTCTGCTCCACCATGAACACGGCGACCCCCTCGCGGTTGATCGCGGCGATCAGGTCCAGCACGCGATCAACGAACAGCGGTGACAATCCCATCGTCGGTTCGTCCATGCAGATCAGCCGCGGGCGGCCCATCAGCGCGCGCGCCATCGCCACCATCTGCTGCTCCCCGCCCGAGAGCGTGCCGGCGCGCTGCGCCAGCCGTTCGGCGAGGCGCGGGAACAGCGCCAGCACGCGATCGAGGTCCGCGGCGATGGCGCGCGCGTCATTGCGGGCGTAGGCGCCCATCAGCAGATTTTCGCGCACCGTCATCGCCGGGAACAGCCGCCGCGCCTCCGGCACCGAGGCGATGCCGCGGCGGATGATGCGCGGTGTCGCCGCCCCGGTGATATCGGCGCCGGCGAAGCGCACCGCCCCGCTGCGCGGATGCAAGAGGCCGAGGATCACCTTCATCGTCGTGGACTTGCCGCTGGCATTGCCGCCGAGCAGGCAGACGATCTTTCCCTCCGGCACCGCCAGCGACAGGTCGAAATGCACCTGCACGGGGCCGTAGAAGGTGTTGACCCGTTCGAGTTCGAGCAGCGGCGTCATGCGCCCGCCTCGGCATGGCCGAGCGCCGCGTGGCCGAGATAGGCCTCGATCACCGCAGGGTCGTTGCGCACCGCGGCGGGCGGCCCCTCGGCGATACGGCGGCCGTCATCCATCGCCAGCACGCGGTCGGACAGGCGCATCACCATCTCCAGCTTGTGCTCGATCAGCAGGATGGTCTGGCCACGCGCCTTCAGCTCGGCAATCAGCGCCTGCATCTCGGCGGTTTCCGACTCGTTCATCCCCGCCGTCGGCTCGTCCATCATCAGCAAGCGCGGGCGCAGCGCGAGGGCGCGCGCGATCTCCACCCGGCGGCGGTTGGCGTAGGACAGGCTGTAGGCCGGCGCGTCCTTCCGCGGCAGCAGGCGTTCGCCGAACAGCGCCAGGATGCGCTCCGCCTCCGCCCGCAACGCCGCCTCCTCCACCGCGACGGCGCGGGGGCGCAGGGCGGCCAGGCCGAGTTCCAGCGGCGCGAACCACGGCCGCACCCGGCGCAGGCGCGTGTGCGCGCCGATCAGCACGTTGTCGAGCACGCTGAGATTGCCGAACACGCGGCCGTGCTGGAAGGTGCGGGCCAGCCCGCGTGCGGCGAGCCGTTCGGGCCGCGCGCCGGTCACGTCCGCGCCGTCGAAGCGCACGGTGCCGGCGTCGGGACGATCGAGGCCGCTGACCAGATTGAACAGCGTCGATTTTCCCGCGCCGTTCGGGCCGATGATGCTGACGAATTCGCCTTCCGCCATGTCGAGGTCGATGCCGGCGACCGCCACCACCCCGTCGAACCGGCGTGTCAGGCCGCGGATTTGCAGCATCAGACCGTGCCCAGCAGGCCCTGCGGCCGGTAGCGGATCAGCAGCAGCAGCACCAGCCCGTAGGCGAGCATGCGATATTCGGCGATGGCACGGAACAGCTCGGGCACCGCGGTCAGCAGCACCGCGCCCAGCACCGCACCGAGCACGTTGCCGAGGCCGCCGAGGATCACCATCGTCAGCGCCAGGATGGAAAGCTGCGCGTTGAACGTCTGATAGTCGATATAGGAATAGAGATGCGCCGTGACGGCGCCGCTGATGCCGGCGGCGAAGCCGCCGAAGCCGAAGGCCAGCGCCTTGTAGCGGTTGGGGTCCACGCCATAGCTGCGCGCTGCCACGTCATCCTCACGGATCGCACGCCACGCGCGGCCGAGATGCGAGCCGAGCAGCCGCGTCTGCAACAGCGCGATGGCGACGACCAGCGCCAGCGCCAGCCAATAGACCGCGGCAACCGAGGTCAGGGGAACGCCGGCGAGTGCCGGCGGCGGGATCGCGGTGAGGCCCATCGCGCCGCGCGTCAGCCCGCTCCAGTTCAGGATCACCAGCGCCACGATCTCGCCGATGCCGAGCGTGGCGATGGAAACATAATGCCCGCGCATCCGGAAGGCCGGATAGACCAGCAGCGTGCCGAGCAGCGCGGTGATCAGCCCGGCGAGCGGCAGCGTCACGTCGAACGGCCAGCCGAGATCGAGCGCCAGCAGCGCCGACGCATAGCCGCCGATGGCGAGCAGCGCGGCCTGGCCGAGCGACACCTGCCCGACCGTCCCCGCGACCAGCGTGAGCGACAGCGCCAGCAGCGCCGACAGCAGCGCGTTGGTCAGCGTCTGCAGCAGATAGGGCGCGGGCAGCAGCGGCAGCAGCGCGGCGCCCAGCACGATCGCGGCCACCGCCCACCGCGGCACCAGTAGCGGCCGGCTGCGCGCGATGAAGGTTCCGGTCATCGGCTCGGCCGGAATGTCGCGGCGGCGGCTGAACAATCCGTTGGGGGCGGCGACCAGAATCAGGATCAGCAGCGCGAAGGCGAACAGATTGCGGTAGC
>JAKAZX010000157.1 GCA_021826485.1 Pseudomonadota bacterium
CCTGATCCTCCATCCACCAGCGCGGAAAGAAGGTGGTGAGGGCGAGTTCGGGGAACACCACCAGCCGGGCGCCGCGGCCATGCGCCTCCCGCAGCAGGGCGAGCAGGCGGCGCACGACGGCGCTGCGGGATTCGGTGCGGGCGATCGGGCCGGTCTGTGCGGCGGCAACGGTCAGGCTGCGGGACATGGGGCTCTCCTGGCTGGCGCGACCGCAGCCTAGCCCAGGCGCGCGCGCCTGCCAGCCGGCGCGGCGGCGTCAGAAGCGGGTGGTCAGGTCGGTCAGCCAGGCCGGCGAGGCATCGACCATCAGCCGCTCCAGCCCGTGGTCCGCGCCGCTCAGGATCAGCACGGCCAGCAGCAGCGCCGTGCCGCCCAGCGCCAGCTTCCCCACGCCCCCTGCCGCCATGAGCCGGCCGCGCCAGCGCAGGAACATCTGGCGGGACAGGCTGCCCAGCAGCAGCAGCGGCATCGCGGCCCCGATGCCGAATGCCGCCATCACCGCGGCGACCGACGGCAGGTCGCGCCCCTCTGCCGCCAGCACCGAGGCGGCGCCGAGCGTCGGGCCGACGCAGGGCGCCCAGACCAGCCCCAGCAGCAGCCCGACCGCGAACTGCCCGCCCGCGCCGGCGGGGGAGAAGCGCGCCAGCAGGCGGTTGCCGGCATCCATGATGCCGCCGCCCGCCACCGCGACGCGGCGCTGCAACGCGCCACTGAGCAGCACGGCCCCCATCGCCCCGAGCAGCACCGCGCCACCCAGCCGCAGCGCCCCCTGGTCCAGCCCGATCGCGAAGCCGATCGTGGCCACGAACAGGCCGGTGCCGACGAAGGCCAGCACCAGCCCGCCGACCAGCGCCGCCAGTCCCCAGCGCGACGCCGCCGCGGCGGGGGCCAGCACCAGCGGCAGAATGGGCAGCACGCAGGGCGACAGCACCGTCAGCACCCCCGCGAGCAGGCCGAGCCCGAGATGCATCAGTGCAGGGCGCTGTCGACGACGGCGGCGATCTTGTCGGGCGCGGTCTCGCCGACCGAGCGGGCGGTTTCGGTGGTGCCGTGGAAGGCGATCAGCGTGCTCTGCATGCGCGCGCCGAAGCGGCGGACGGCGTCCTTCTGGGCATCGAAATCGACGCGGAACACCTGCAGGTCGCGGCATTCCGGCGTCGCTTCCAGCTTCTCCAGGATCGGCCGCTGCTTGGCGCAGGTCGGGCACCAGCCGGCGTTGATGTGGACCAGGATCGGCTTGCCCGCCGCCTGCGCCGCGGCGAACCCCTCCGGCGTGTAGTCCGCGACCGTGGCGGCGCGGCCGAGCACGGGGGCGAGAGCGAGCATGGCGGTGGCGAGGGTGAGCAGGTGGCGACGGCGCATGGCGTGATCCTCCTCCGATGACGGCCGGTGGGGAGCAGTCTGCACCACCCGCCCCGCCGTTACACCCCCGCCGGAAACAGTTCTCGGCATGACGGTTGCATTGCCCTGCGCCGCGCCCCGGTGCCGGCATGACGGACGATCCCGCTGCCGCTATCCTGGGCACCGACAGGACGGGGGGCGACGGCGGGCGGCCATGAATCTGACACCGCGGGAGAAGGACAAGCTGCTGATCTCGATGGCCGCCATGGTGGCGCGCCGGCGGCTGGAGCGCGGCGTCCGGCTGAACTACCCGGAGGCGGTCGCCCTGATCACCGACTTCGTGGTGGAGGGGGCGCGCGACGGCCGCACGGTCGCCGATCTGATGCAGGCCGGCGGCCACGTGTTGCGGCGCGAGCAGGTGATGGAGGGTGTGGCGGAGATGATCCCCGACGTGCAGGTGGAGGCAACCTTCCCCGACGGCACCAAGCTGGTCACCGTGCATGAGCCGATCCGATGATCCCCGGCGAGATCGCGACCCTGGACGGCGATATCGAACTGAATGCCGGCCAGCCACGCACTTCGATCTCGGTCGCCAACACCGGCGACCGGCCGGTGCAGGTGGGCAGCCACTATCATTTCGCCGAGGCCAATCCGGCGCTGGCGTTCGACCGGGCGGCGGCGCGCGGCCAGCGGCTCGACATCGCCGCCGGCACCGCGGTGCGGTTCGAGCCGGGGCAGACGCGGGAGGTGACGCTGGTGCCGCTCCGCGGGCGCCGCGCGGTGTTCGGCTTCCGCGGCGCGGTGATGGGAGACCTAGACTGATGGCCCGCATTCCCCGCCGCATCTATGCCGACATGTTCGGCCCCACCACCGGCGACGCCATGCGGCTGGCCGACAGCGAGCTGTGGGTGGAGGTGGAGCGCGACCTCACCGTCTATGGGGAGGAGGTGAAGTTCGGCGGCGGCAAGGTGATCCGCGACGGCATGGGCCAGTCGCAGGCGTCGCAGGCCGAAGGCGCGGTCGATACCGTCATCACCAACGCGCTGATCATCGACCACTGGGGCATCGTGAAGGCGGATGTCGGCATCACCAACGGCCGCATCAGCGGCATCGGCAAGGCCGGCAACCCGGACACGCAGCCGGGCGTGACCATCGTGATCGGCCCGGGGACGGAGGTGATCGCAGGCGAGGGCAAGATCCTGACCGCCGGCGGTATCGACAGCCACATCCACTTCATCTGCCCCCAGCAGGTGGAGGAGGCGCTGGCCGCCGGCATCACGACGATGCTGGGCGGCGGCACCGGCCCGGCCACCGGCACCGCGGCGACCACCTGCACGCCCGGCCCGTTCCACCTCGCGCGCATGCTGCAGGCGAGCGAGGGACTGCCGATGAATCTGGGCTTCGCCGGCAAGGGCAACGCGGCGCTGCCGGCGGCGCTGGAGGAGATGGTGCGCGCCGGCGCCTGCTGCCTGAAGCTGCACGAGGACTGGGGCACCACGCCGGCGGCGATCGACTGTGCGCTCGGCGTCGCCGACCGGTTCGACGTGCAGGTGATGATCCACACCGACACGCTGAACGAAAGCGGCTTCGTCGAGGATACCATCGCCGCCTTCAAGGGCCGCACCATCCACGCCTTCCACACCGAAGGCGCGGGCGGCGGCCATGCGCCGGACATCATCAAGGTGGCCGGCCTGCCCAACGTGCTGCCCAGCTCCACCAATCCGACGCGCCCGTACACGGCGAACACGCTCGACGAGCATCTCGACATGCTGATGGTGTGTCATCACCTCGACCCCAGCATCGCCGAGGATGTCGCCTTCGCCGAAAGCCGCATCCGCAAGGAGACGATCGCCGCCGAGGACATCCTGCACGATCTCGGCGCGCTCGCCATGATGTCGTCGGACAGCCAGGCGATGGGGCGGATCGGCGAGGTGATCACCCGCACCTGGCAGACCGCGCACAAGATGAAGACGCAGCGCGGCAGCTTCCCCGGCGATGCGGCGCGGCGCGACAATGCGCGGGTGAAGCGCTACATCGCCAAATACACCATCAACCCGGCAATCGCGCACGGCTTCGCGCATGAGGTCGGCAGCGTGGAGGTGGGCAAGCTGGCCGATCTGGTGCTGTGGTCGCCGGCCTTCTTCGGCACCAAGCCGGACATGGTGCTGAAATCCGGCACCATCGCGATGGCGATGATGGGCGACCCGAATGCCTCGATCCCGACGCCGCAGCCGGTGCATTCGCGGCCGATGTTCGGCGCGTTCGGCCGGGCGCTGTCGGAAAGCTGCCTGACCTTCGTGTCGGCCGCGGCGCTGGATGCGGGGCTGGGCGCGCGGCTCGGCCTCACGCGCCGGCTGGTCGCGGTCGCGAACACGCGCGGCGGCATCGGCAAGCGCAGCATGATCCACAACGACGCGACGCCGATGATCGAAGTCGATCCCGAGACCTACGAGGTGCGCGCGGACGGCGTGCTGCTGACCTGCGAACCGGCGACGGTGCTGCCGATGGCGCAGCGCTACTTCCTGTTCTGATGCGCGCGCGGGAGGTGCTGGCGGCGGGAAGCTGGGACGCCGCGGCGGAGGTGGACAGCGTGCTGCTGGACTACGATTCCCGCCACCGGCGGCGCATCATGCTGACCACCGGGAAGGGACGCGACCTGCTGCTCGATCTGCCGCGCACGGCGCGGCTGCGCGACGGCGACGGGCTGGCGCTGGAGGAAGGCGGGGTGGTGCGCGTCAGCGCGCGGCCGGAGCGGCTGGCCGAGATTCACGCGCATGACGACGGCGAGCTGGCGCGGATCGCCTGGCATCTCGGCAACCGGCATCTGCCGGTGCAGTTCGTGGACGACCGCATCCGCATCCGCGTCGATCACGTGATCGAGGAGATGGTGGCGATCCTGGGCGGCCATGTCGAGCATATGGAGGCGCCGTTCGATCCCGAATCGGGCGCCTATGCCGGCGGCCATTCGCATCACGGGCTGGATCACGACCACAGCCATGACGGCTGACCCGGCATCGCTGCTGCGGCTGCTCGCCTGGCTGTCCCCGGCCTTCCCGACCGGCGCGTTCGCGTGGTCGCACGGCATCGAATGGGCGGTGGAAAGCGGCGACGTGCGCGATGCGGACAGCCTGCGGCGGTGGCTGGAGGACGTGCTGCGCCACGGCAGCGGCCGCAGCGACGCCATCCTGCTGCGCCACGCGCATCGTGCCGCGCGCGATGCCGACCGGCTGGCGGAGATCGCGGAACTGGCGCTGGCGGCGCTGCCGTCGCGCGAGCGGCGGGCCGAGAGTGCGGGGCAGGGCAATGCCTTCGCCCTGGCCGCCGCCGCCTGGGATGCGGCGCCGCTGCCGGCGCTGGCGGCGCGCGTCGGGGACATCGCCTATCCGGTCGCGGTCGGTGCGCTGGCCGGTGCGCAGGGCATCGCCGAGGATGACGCGGCCCTCGGCCTGCTGCACGGCTTCGCCGCCAGCCTGATCTCCGCCGCGGTGCGGCTGGTGCCGCTCGGCCAGTCGGCGGGACTGGCGGTGCAGGCGGCACTGTCGCCGACCTTGCTGGCGGTGGCGGCGGCAACGCGCGATGCGACGCTGGACGATCTGGGCGGCGCGTGCTTCCGCTCCGACCTCGCCGCGATGCGGCATGAAACGCAATATACGAGGCTGTTCCGATCATGACCAAAGGCAACGGACCGCTGCGCGTCGGCGTCGGCGGGCCGGTCGGCACCGGCAAGACGGCGCTGATGGACGCGCTGTGCCGGCAGTTCCGGCCGCGCTTCGACATCGCCGCGATCACCAACGACATCTACACCAAGGAGGACGCGGAATTCCTGACCCGCGCCGGATCGCTGCCGCCGGAGCGCATCCTGGGCATCGAGACGGGCGGCTGCCCGCACACCGCGATCCGCGAGGACGCCAGCATCAACCTGGCCGGTGTGGCGGAGATGCAACGGCGCTTCCCGGCGCTCGACCTGATCCTGATCGAGAGCGGGGGCGACAATCTGGCGGCGACGTTCAGCCCGGAACTGGCGGACCTGACGATCTACGTGATCGACGTGTCGGCCGGGGACAAGATTCCGCGCAAGGGTGGCCCGGGGATCACGCGCAGCGACCTGCTGGTGATCAACAAGATCGATCTTGCACCCTTCGTCGGCGCCAGCCTGGAGGTGATGGACCGCGACGCGCGGCGCATGCGCGGCGAACGGCCGTTCGTGTTCGCCAACGTGCGGGCCGGCGCCGGCGTGGCCGAAGTGGCCGAATTCATCATGCGATCCGGCGGCCTGGCGGCCTGAAGAACGTTTAACCGGATCACGAAGGGCGGAGTGCGGAGGAAGCGCGCCGCGCAGGCTTGACGCCGCGCGAGCGGGGCGAAAAAAATGGCGGCGCACGGGGCGCCGCCAAGTTTAGGGAGGAAACGTCCAAGAAGCAGGGCGGGATCACCGCCGTGCTGCGTCGCACAATAAGGGCGTCCCGGCCCTCTGCGCAAGAACTTTCCGGCGTAACAAATCTGTGTTGCAGTTCCTGCAACCGGGCGTGTTGTTTTGGCAACATTCGCGATCCAGCCCGGCCACTCGCCGGTGCTAGTGGAGCCGCGTCAGATGCGCGGTGTGGCGCCATTCCGCCGGGCCGACCAAGCCGACGGAGGCGACCCGGACGGAATGCAGCCGCCCTTCGATCTCCCGCACCCAGAAGTCGAGAAACCGGCGGAGTACCGGGAAGCGGGGCGCGATGTCGAGTTGCTGCCAGATGAAGCTCTGCAGGACCGCGGGATGGTCCGGCAGGTGATAGAGGATCTCCGCCGTGGTCAGGCGGTAGCCCTGCAACTGCTGCTGCAACTCGGTCGTACGGGTCATCCGGTCCTCCGTCAGTGTGCTCCTTCGCCCGCGCCGCGTTCTCTCCTAAGCCCGCTTCTGCCGCGCGGGTTGCGGCAGCATGCCACACCGGCCGGTCACATTTGCAAGCGAAAAGTAAGCAATGTCAGCAGGTTAGCACTCACGCCGCGGGAGTGCTGCCGCCGCTTGACATGGGCCGGCGGTTTCCCTAGATCGCTGGCACTCCCGAAGGGGGAGTGCTAACAAGCTGCACCATCCAGGAGCGATCCGAATGAAGTTCCGTCCTTTGCATGACCGGGTCGTGGTCCGGCGCATCACCGCCGAGGAGAAGACTGCCGGCGGCATCATCATCCCGGACACGGCCAAGGAAAAGCCGATGGAAGGCGAGATCATCGCCGCCGGGCCGGGCGCCCGCAACGAACAGGGCCAGTTGGTCGCGCTCGACGTGAAGGCGGGCGACCGCATCCTGTTCGGCAAGTGGTCCGGCACCGAGGTCAAGATCGACGGTGAGGAGCTGCTCATCATGAAGGAATCCGACATCATGGGCATCATCGAGACCACCGCCTCGCAGAAGAAGGCCGCCTGACGCGCGCCTGACCAGATCGCCAGACTTCCAGTTTCAGACACGAAGGATACCAGGAAATGCCTGCCAAGGACGTCCGCTTCGGCGGTGACGCCCGCGCGCGCATGCTGCGCGGCGTCGATATTCTCGCTGATGCCGTCAAGGTGACGCTCGGCCCCAAGGGTCGCAACGTGGTGATCGACAAGAGCTTCGGCGCGCCGCGGATCACGAAGGACGGCGTCACCGTCGCCAAGGAAATCGAACTGGCCGACAAGTTCGAGAACATGGGCGCACAGATGGTGCGCGAAGTCGCCAGCAAGACCAACGACATCGCCGGCGATGGCACCACCACCGCAACCGTGCTGGCGCAGGCGATCGTCCGTGAGGGCGCCAAGGCGGTGGCCGCCGGGATGAACCCGATGGACCTCAAGCGCGGCATCGACAAGGCCGTGACCGCGGTGGTGGACGAGCTGAAGACCCGTTCGCGCAAGATCACCACGCCGGCGGAGACCGCGCAGGTCGGCAGCATCGCCGCCAACGGCGAGGTGGAGATCGGCAAGATGATCTCCGAGGCGATGCAGAAGGTCGGCAACGAGGGCGTCATCACGGTCGAGGAAGCCAAGGGCATCCAGACCGAGCTGGACGTGGTCGAGGGCATGCAGTTCGACCGCGGCTACGTTTCCCCCTACTTCATCACCAACGCCGAGAAGATGACGGCGGAGCTGGATCAGCCGTACATCCTGATCCACGAGAAGAAGCTGTCCGGCCTGCAGCCGATGCTGCCGCTGCTGGAGAGCGTGGTGCAGTCCGGCCGGCCGCTGCTGATCGTCGCCGAGGACGTGGAAGGCGAGGCGCTTGCCACCCTGGTCGTCAACAAGCTGCGCGGTGGGCTGAAGGTTGCCGCGGTGAAGGCGCCGGGCTTCGGCGACCGCCGCAAGGCGATGCTGGAGGATAT
This sequence comes from Pseudomonadota bacterium, assembly GCA_021826485.1. GTDB lineage: Bacteria > Pseudomonadota > Alphaproteobacteria > Acetobacterales > Acetobacteraceae > JAFKFJ01. The sequence goes on from JAKAZX010000157.1 coordinate 7,684, forward strand.
CGCGATCCTGACCGGCGGGCAGGTGATCAGCGAGGATCTCGGCATCAAGCTTGAGACCGTCACGCTCAACATGCTCGGCAAGGCCAAGAAGGTCCTGATCGAGAAGGAGAACACGACGGTCGTCGAGGGTGCCGGCAAGTCCGACGACATCAAGGGCCGCTGCAACCAGATCCGCGCGCAGATCGAGGAGACCACGTCCGACTACGACCGCGAGAAGCTGCAGGAGCGGTTGGCGAAGCTGGCCGGCGGCGTCGCGGTGATCCGCGTCGGCGGCTCGACCGAGGTCGAGGTGAAGGAGCGCAAGGACCGCGTCGATGACGCGCTGCACGCGACCCGCGCCGCGGTCGAGGAAGGCATCGTGCCGGGCGGCGGCGTCGCGCTGGCGCGCGCGTCCAAGGGGCTGGCGAGCCTGAAGGCCGACAACGACGACCAGCGCTTCGGCATCGACATCGTCCGCAAGGCGGTGCTGATGCCGCTGCGCCAGATCGCCGAGAACGCCGGTGAGGATGGCGCGGTGATCTCCGGCAAGGTGCTCGACAAGGACGAGTACGCCTGGGGCTTCGATGCGCAGACCGGCGAGTTCAAGGACCTGACCGCCGCCGGCATCATCGACCCGACCAAGGTGGTTCGCACGGCGCTGCAGGATGCCGCGTCGGTGGCCGGCCTGCTGGTCACGACCGAGGCGATGATTGCCGAGAAGCCGGAGAAGAAGGCCCCGCCGATGCCGCCGGGCGGTGGTGGCGGCATGGGCGACATGGACTTCTGATCCAGGTCGTCGCTGCGATGAAGCGGAGGGGGCGGGCCATGCAGGCCCGTCCCGCTCGGTCTTGCCACAACCTCGTCAGCCGCCGCTCATTGCGGCTGGATTGACACCGCTGCAACTTTCTGCCCAACTAAATACGCAAT
>JAKAZX010000158.1 GCA_021826485.1 Pseudomonadota bacterium
ACATGCGCCGCCAGCCGCGCGGCGATGGCCTCACGCATGGCCGGATCGGACAGGCTCGGCCGGCGGTCCCAGACGGTCGGATCGGCCGGGTCCTCCCGATGGCGCGCCCGCACCAGATCGAACTGCCAGGTCACCGGATGGTCTTGGGTCCAGCGGTGATAGGCGGCGTAGAAATCGGTCGCGATGTTCTCGACATAGAAGCCGAGGCCGGCGGCGGTGAAGGGGGCGGCGCGGGCGCGCAGGGTCGCCGGGTCGAAGGCGTCCCGCTCGGCCAGCATCATGCCGGCGGTGACCCCGTAGCGGCGCGCGCCCGCCAGCGCCGCCGGCCCGTGGTCGTGCCACAGGATGACCTGGTAGCCGGGCCAGTCGGCGGCGGCGGCGAAGCCGGGAAGGGCTGCCAGCAGCAGCGCCAGCAGCGCCCCCCGGCGGCGCGTCACTGGGCCGTGGTGGCGGCCGGGGCGGCGGCCGGCGTGGTCTGGCCGGCAGTCGGCGCGCCGGCGGCCAGCTTCTGCTGCAACGCCTGCGCCGCGTCGGCCTCGTCGAACTTGACCTTGCTCGCCACCAGCACGTTCAGCACCGCGCCGGCATGGGCGTCGTCCCCGGTGGCGTCCAGCGCCGCCGCCAGATGGTAGAGGACGCTGGGGTCCTGCGGCAGCCGCGCCGCCGCCTGGCGCAGCAGCAGCAGGCCGAGGGTGGGGTTACCCTGCTGGGTCAGGATCCAGCCGAGCGTGTCCGCGGTCTGCCCGCCCGGCGCGACCAGATAGGCGCGGCGGGCGTAATCGACCGCTTTCGGGTTCTTCTGCTGCTGATAGACCCAGGCGAGGTTGTTCAGCGCCACCGGATCGTCCGGGCGGATCGCCAGCACGTCGTTCAGCGCCGCCACTGCGGCGTCGTACCGCTTCGTCGAAATCTCGATCGATGCCAGCGCGTCGGAGGCCGCCGGATCGGCCGCCTTGGTGGTCCAGTCGGTCAGCAGGCTGCGCGCCTTGTCGGTCTCCCCCACCGCGCGCAGCGCCATGGCCTCGTTGATCACCAGCGCGGTGAACGGCGCCTTGGCCCGTTCCGCCCCGAACGCGGCGGCGGCATCGGCCGGGTGGCCGGCGGCGAGATAGACCGCGCCCTTGAGCAGTTCCGAATAGGGCAGGTTGGCCGGGTCGGCCCGCAGCGTCTCCGCCAGCTTGAGCGCGGCATCCTCCCCGGAAATCTTCAGCACGGCTTCGAGATAGGCCTGTTGCAGCAGGCCGTTGCCGGGACTGGACTGCAACCCTTCCCGCGCGACCTGCACGGCGGCCTCACCCTGCTTGTCGGCGACCAGCATGTCGATCAGGTCGCGCCGCACCGTCTTGTTGTTCGGCAGTTCCTGCAGAAGCTGCCGCTGCGCCAGGATCGCTTCCTTGAGCTTCTTCTGGGCCAGCAGCAGGCGGACATGCATCGCCATCACCGGCGCCTGGCGGGTCAGCTCCGCCGGGGCCTGTTCCAGGGCAGCGAGCGCGCCGGCGGTGTCGCCGGCGCGCATCTGCAGGGCCACCTGCGTCAGCAGCAGCGCCGCGCTGTGCGGGTCGGCGTCGCGTGCGGCGGCCACCGCCGCGCGCGCCCGGTCGGGCTGGCCGGTCACCGAATAGATGTCCAGCATCATTTCCAGCGCCGTGCGGCTGGCCGGGGCGGCGGCCAGGGTCGGCGCGATCAGCGCCTGCGCATCCGCGGGGTGGCCCTGCAGCAGCAGGACGCGGGCGAGGTCGAGCTTCAGCGGCGCCGAGACCGGCACCGCCTTCAGCCCGGCGGCAAAGGCCGCGCGGGCGCCGTCGAGGTCGAGCTGGGCCAGCCTGACCGCGCCGGTCAGCGTGGCCATCCGTTCCTCGCTCACCTTGGGGTCGCGCTGCAGCGTCTCCAGCACGTGCGCCGCGCGGTCGATGTCGCCCACGCGCAGCGCCGCGGTGATCGCCCGCGCCGCCACGTCGCCGGGCGTCGGCAGGGTGTCGATCGAGCGTTCCAGGTCGTTTGCCGCCGCCGAAGTGTCGCCTGAGCCGATCTGCAACGAGGCGAGCTGGGTCAGTTCCTGCGGGGTTTCCGCCTGGGCGGCGGCATCCGCCTCCTGCGAGGGCTTGAGCGGGATCAACGGCAGCTTGGCCAGCGCCTGCGCCGCCGCGTCCTTGCGCCCGGCCAGCAGGTCGATGCGGGCCTGCAACCGCCAGCCGTCGGCGTCGCCCGGCACCCGCGCGGTGTAATGCTCGATCGCGTCGGACGCCTGCTCCATCTGGTTGACGTTGGATTTGACCAGCGCGAGGTAGTATTCCCCGCGCGGCAGCCGCGGCAGCAGCGGCTGGATGGTCTGCAGGGTCGTGTCGGCCGCGCGCCAGTCCTTGGTGCGGGTCAGCGCCAGCACCTTCAGATAGTTGCCGCCGGGGCTCTTGGGAAACATCTGCAGCACCACCTGGAGGTCGGCGAGTGCCTTGGCGTCCTCTCCGGCGGCCAGCAGGGCGCCGGCGCGCGACATCCGCGCGCTGCCGATCTCGCCGGGCGTGGCCGCCACGGCCACCGCCTGATCCAGCACCGGCATCGCCTCATCCTGCCGCGTCTGTGCCCGCAGGATGCCGGCCTTCAGCAGCAGCGCCTCGGTCAGCTTCGGATTGAGCGCGATGGCACGGTCGAGATTGGCGATGGCGAAGCCCGGCTGGTTCTGCGCCACCGCCGCGCGGGCGGCGAGCAGTTGCGCGGCCGCAAGCTTCGGGTCCAGCCGTTCCGCTGCGTCGGCGGAGGCGCCGGCCGCCACCGGATCGGCCAGCGAAAGCTGCGCCAGCCCGCGCGTGACCAGCACTTCCGCCGCATAGTTCGTCGGCAGGCCGTCGGGGGTGAACTTCGCCAGCAGTTCCTTGTCGCGCCGCTGGCCGAGCAGGGCGCGGGCGAGCAGTGGGTTCAGGTCCGGCTTCTTGTAGCCGGCGGCCTGGCCGGCCAGCAGGTTCTTCTCCGCCGCCACCGGGTCGCCGAGCAGCAACTGCACCGCGCCGAGCCGCACCTGCGCCTCGGCGTTGTTCGGTTCGTCCTGCACCAGTTCGCGCAGTTCCAGCGCCGCCGCCTGGACCTTGCCGGCGGCCAACAGGGCGGTCGCCTCCTTGAGGCGATCGCGGAACAGATGATGGTAGCCCCACCATCCGCCGGCAGCGCCGCCCGCCAGTACGACGACGGCCACTGCCGCAATAATCAGTTTCCGCATCCGCGTTCGTCCTCTGTCCGCCGCCTCAAGACCGGGCGATCACGGCGACGATAGCACGGTGGAACGACAAAGACGACGGAAGCTTGTCGTTCAGCGCGCACCGCGCTGGAACAGTACCACCCGCACGGTCGCCAGCAGGATCAGCAGATCGAGCAGCAGGCTGCGGTGGCGGACGTAATAGAGGTCGTAGGACAGCTTGGCCCGGGCATCCTCCACCGAGGCGCCGTAGGGGTAGTTCACCTGCGCCCAGCCGGTCAGCCCGGGCTTCACCCGGCTGCGCTCGGCATAGGACGGCAGGACCTGCTCAAGCTGGGCGACGAAATGCGGCCGTTCCGGGCGCGGCCCGATGAAGCTCATCTCCCCGCGCAGGATGTTCAGAAGCTGCGGCAGTTCGTCGATGCGGGTCAGCCGGATGAACCCGCCGACCCGGGTCACGCGGGGGTCGCGCTGGGCCGCCCAGACCGGGCCGAGCGATTCGGCATCGGTGCGCATCGAGCGGAACTTGCGCAGCGTGAACCGCTGCCCGTGCTGGCCGACGCGCTCCTGCGAGTAGAACACCGGCCCCTTGCTGTCGAGCTTGATCGCCAGCGCGGCGAGCAGGATCAGCGGCAGGGTGAACACCAGCATGGCAAGGCTGAGGACGACGTCGAACAGCCGGTGCAGCGCCGATTCCACGCGCTCGCCAAAACCTGCCGCCCGCGGCGCCTCGGCCTCGCCGGCGGCGTCCGGCGCTGCGGCGGCCGGGCCGCTCACGTCGATCCGGCGCAGTTGCCGCTCCCAGAATTCGCTGTCGGTGTAGAGCCGCAGGCCGCGGGCCTGGGCGCGCAGCAGGTGGCGGGCGGGCACCGCATCCGCCGCGCTGCCGGCCAGGATGACGCCCCACAGCCGGCCCTTCGCGCCGTGCGGCGCCACCAGCAGATGCGCGTCCTCGGCCGGCAGCACCGCCGCCACTTCGAAGAAGCCGCGGCGGACCGCGCGGATGGCGCTGCCGAGCTGGCTGGCCGCCGCCTCCGGCCCGATGATGAGGATGCGGCGGACGAACACGTCGGCGCGCAGGGCGAAGCTGAAGCCGATGCGCAGCCCGAACAGCAGCAGCGTCCAGCCGATCAGCGCCGGCAGCAGCAGCATCCCGCCATGGCCCGACAGCCCGGCGAGGTCGATCCCCACCAGCCGCCCGACCAGCCACAGCGCCGGGAAGGCCAGCACCGCCCCGACCGCCGTGTTGACCAGCAGCAGCCGCGTTTCCAGGTAGGTGTCCGGGCTGTAGAGCCCGACGGCGATGGAGGTGACGCCGAAGGTCAGCGCCAGCGCCACCGCCCGGTCGGCGACCGTGAGGGCCGAAGCGTTGCCGGTCGCCGACAGCAGGATCCAGGCGAGCGCGGCGCAGGCCAGCACCTCGACCAGCCACAGCCCCGCCAGTTCCGGGGCGGGATGGCGGGAGAACATGCGGGCCATCCACCCGCCGCCGCTGCGGCGGCGCGCCGCCACGCGCACGCGGGCGGCATTGCGGCGAACGTCACGGGGGTCGCGGTAGCTCATGACGCCACCGGCAGGCTGCGGGCCACGAATTCCGAACATGCCGGCCGGGACGCGCACCGCACGGCCGCTTCCCCCCCTGTGACTCGCATTTCCGCCGTCCCCGTGGAACCGTCAGAGCCCGACCGTCGGGCCGCTGGTATCGAAAGCGGTCATATCAGCCGTCAATGATACGGTCAAGCAATTTCCAACGGCTCACAACCATGTGGGAAACGTCACCATTGGTTGATATGGTAAGGTGTCCCCATGCAACGTCAGGTGGAGCGCATCAAAGCTTTGCGTCGTAATGTTTGGCGTGATAAACAAAGACGTCATATGCGGTCCGCGGCTTGCGTGCGGCCGGTCGGGCAGGACTCGGCAGGATGCGCATGGTCCAGGCGTGAAGCGCGGCCGCGAAGTGTGTCCATTACATGTCGGTGAGCAGGGAATCGGTTCGTACCGCCCCTGTCGAGCCCCGGCACTTCTGGCGCGCGGACTGCCGACGACGTAGATGACCGGCGAAATGGGTGGGGAAAGCGGAACGGCGATGCGACCAGTCCGATGGAGGGGCTGCCTGGCGGCCCTGCTGCTGCTTGCCGGCTGCACCGCCGGCACGACCGCTGCGCCGCCCGCGACGGCGACCGAAGGCAGCGACTACGTGATCGGGGCCGGCGACAAGCTGGGCATTTTCGTCTATGACAATCCGCAGCTCGGCGCCGAAATCCCGGTCCGGCCGGACGGGCGCATCTCCACCCCGCTGGTGCCCGACATCGTCGCCGCCGGCAAGACGCCGACCCAGCTCGGCACCGAGCTGGAGAACCGGCTGAAGGATTACGTCAAGGACCCGCATGTCACGGTGATCGTGCGGGACTTTGTCGGGCCGCTGAACCGGCAGATCCGCGTGATCGGCGAGGCCACCGACCCGCAGGCCATCCCGTACCGCGACGGCATGACCGTGCTGGACGTGATGATCGCGACACGCGGACTGACCCGCTACGCCGCCGGCAACCGCGCCGTCATCGTCCGCCGCGTGGGCGACAAGCAGCAGACCATCCATGTCCGTCTCGCCGACCTGATCAAGGACGGCGACATCTCGCAGAATGTCGCGATGCGGCCGGGTGATACGCTGATCATCCCGCAATCCTGGTTCTGACCCGGTTCCCGGGGGAGTCGCGGCATGAGCAATCTGCAAGCCCTGATTCGTCGCTACACGCTGGGCGTCTGGCGCTGGCGCTGGCTGGTCGCCGGGCTGGCGTGGCTGATCTGCCTCGCCGGCTGGGCCGGGGTGACCATGATCCCCAACCAGTTCGAGGCGAACGCCCGGCTCTATGTCGATGCCGACGCGGTGCTGACCCCGCTGCTGCGCGGCGTGGCGCTGGACAATTCCCCGGCCAACCAGCTCGATATGCTGCAGCGCACGCTGCTGAGCCGCCCGAATCTTGAGAGGCTGATCTCCAAGACCGATCTCGAACTGCAGGTGCGCAGCCCGGCGAGCGAGGAGCGGCTGGTGGCGTCGCTGGCGCAGTCCATCAAGATCACCCCGCAGACCCGCAACCTGTTCACCATCAGCTACCGCAACACGCATCCCAAGCTGGCCTATGACGTGGTGCAGACGGTGCTGGCGATCTTCGTCGAGAGCAAGGCCGGCACCAACCGCAGCGACATGGAGAATGCGCGCCAGTTCCTGGACCAGCAGATCGGCAACTACGAGCGCAAGCTGCGCCAGATGGAGGCGCAGCGCGCGGCGTTCAACGCCAAGTATCTCGATCTGCTGCCCGACCAGAACGGCGGCGCGTCGCGGCTGGACATCGCGCGCGGGGCCGTCGGCACGCTGACGGAAACGCTGAAGCAGGCGCGGCTGCGCGAGGAACTGGCGAAGCAGCAGCTTGCCGCGACGCCCGCCACCGTCAATGCCGACGCGGAAAGTTTCGCGGCACTGGCCGGCGCCCAGGCGCCCGCCGCCCTGGCGCAGCCGCGGTCCTGCGACGAGCTGGACAGCGCGCGCGTGCGCTTCACCGACCAGAACCCGACCGTGGTGACGCTGCGCGCGCAATGCGAGGAGGATCGCAAGCACATGCCGGGCGGGGCGCGCGGGGTGGCGCGCAGCGGCCGTTCCGTCCCCAATCCGGTGGCCGAGAAGCTGCGGCTGCAGATCTTCGATCTGGAGGCGGCGATCGCCTCCCTGACGCAGCAGATCGCCGACAAGACGGCGGAGCGTGACCGGCTGGATTCGATCGCCCGCGGCGCCCCCGGCATCCAGGCGCAGTACACCGACATGACGCGCGACTACGACGTGCTGCGCAAGAACTACCAGGAGCTGATCGAGCGGCGCGAGGCGATGCGGCTGGCCGCCGCCGCCGACACCGATGCCGAGAAGGTCAAGCTGCAGGTGGTGGACCCGCCGCAACTGCCGCGCATCCCGGTGGCGCCGAACCGCATGCTGCTGATTTCCGCGGTGCTGCCGGTCGGGCTGGGTGCGGCGATCGCCATGGCGCTGCTGCTGCAGCAGTTCGACACCTCGATCCATACGGTCGAGGAACTGCGCGATCTCGGGCTGCCGGTGGTCGGCGGGGTGTCGATGGTGGGGGCCGGCATGTCACGCAGCCGCTGGGTCGCCAACGCCACCGGCTTCGCCGCGGCGCTGCTGCTGCTGGGGGCGATCTATGGCGGATTGCTGATGCGGCTGATGATCAAGGGCGCCGCCTGACATGGCCGAGCCGGAGACGCGCGGCGGCCATCTGGTCGAGCGGGCCGCCGCCCTGCTGCGCGGCGAGGCCGCGCTGCGCGGGGAGGACCCGTGGCCGGCGGCGGTGCGGGACAGCGTCGCCGAGTCGGCGCTCGCCCCGCCGCCCGTCGTCGAACCGCCGCCCCCGAGCGTCGCGCCCGCGGCCGAGCCGGCGGCGGGCGAACCGCAAGCGGCCGCCGAACCGTCGCCCGCTCCCGCGGGCATGGCCGAACCGCTGCCGTCGGAGGCCGCGGTGGTGGCGGACGGCGCGGTGTCGGTGCTCGACGTCGCCACGCTGACCCGCGCCGGCCTGGTGCTGACCGGCGGGCGCAGCCGGGTGGCGGAGGAATACCGCGTCACCGTCTCGCGCGTGCTGCGCACGCTGCGCGGCAGCCGCGCCGGGCGGGCCGGCACCGCCAATCTCATCATGGTCACCTCCGCCCGGCCGGGCGAGGGCAAGAGCTTCTCCGCCATCAACATCGCCGCCAGCATCGCCCAGAACGGACTGTCCGACGTGCTGCTGGTGGACGTGGACAGCAAGCCGCGCTCGACCTCGGCGCTGCTCGGCCTGAGCGGGCGGGAAGGGCTGCTCGATCTGGCGACCGGCGTGCTGGGCGGGCAGGTGCGCCATCCCGACGGGCTGGTGGTGCGCACCGCGATCGATGGCCTGTCGATCCTGCCAGTCGGCGCGCGCCGGCCGGGCGTGGAGGGGGCGATCACCCGCGCCGTCAGCACCGCGCTGGAGCGTCTGGCCCGCCGCTTCCCGCGCCATATCCTGGTGCTCGACACGGCGCCCTGCCTGTCCACCAGCGATCCGTCCACGCTGGCGCCGATCGTCGATCAGGTGCTGCTGGTGGTGGAGGCGGAGCGCACCCAGCGCAGCGAGATCGAGGCGTCGCTGGAACTGCTGAAGGCGGCCACCAGCGTCTCCCTGGTGCTCAACAAGGTGCGGCTGACGCAGCGCCACACCTTCGGCTCCTATTATTACTTCGACGAGCCGGCAAAGGGATGAACCGCCGTCGCGCCGTTGCGCGATCGCTGCCGGTCGCCGCCCTGGCACTCTGCCTGGCCGGGGGGGCGCGCGCGCAGGAATCCGATCTCGGCGGCAGCCTGGGCG
>JAKAZX010000159.1 GCA_021826485.1 Pseudomonadota bacterium
GCGCCAGTTGCCGGACAAGGCGGTGAGCCTGCTCGACACCGCCTCGGCCCGCGTGGCGGTCAGCCAGCATGCGGTGCCGCCGATGGTGGACGATTGCCGGCGGCGGATTCAGGCGCTGGAAACCGAACTCGTGATCATCGCGCGCGAAAGCGCCATTGGCATCGACGCCGCCTCCCGCCAGGCGTCGGCCAAGGCGGCGCTGGCGGTGGAGCAGGACCGGCTGGGCGGGCTGGAAACGCGCTGGATGACGGAAAAGGCGCTGGTCGATCGCGTGCTGGAGCTGCGCGCGAAGCTGCGCGAGGCGGCCGAGACGCCGGACGCGGAGGGGGCGCCGGACCGCGGCGCGCTGCTCGACGAACTGCGCGTGCTGCAAGCCGATCTCGCGGCACACCAGGGCGAAACCCCGCTGATCCTGCCGAGCGTGGACGAGCAGGCGGTGGCCGCCGTGGTGGAGGACTGGACCGGCATCCCGGTCGGCCGGATGGTGAAGAACGAGGTGCAGGCGGTGCTGAACCTCGCCGCCACCCTGGGCAAACGGGTGATCGGCCAGGACCACGCGCTGGCCGCCATCGCCAAGCGGGTGCAGACGGCGCGCGCGGGGCTGGACAATCCGCAAAAGCCCATTGGCGTGTTCATGCTCTGCGGCCCGTCCGGCGTGGGCAAGACGGAAACCGCCATCGCGCTGGCCGAGCAGCTGTACGGCGGCGAACAGAACCTGATCACCATCAACATGAGCGAGTTCCAGGAGGCGCACACCGTCTCCACGCTCAAGGGCGCGCCACCCGGCTATGTCGGCTACGGCGAGGGCGGCGTGCTCACCGAGGCGGTCCGGAGAAAGCCGTATTCCGTGGTGCTGCTCGACGAGGTGGAGAAGGCCCACCCCGACGTGCACGAAATCTTCTTCCAGGTGTTCGACAAGGGCATCATGGAGGACGGCGAGGGAAGGCTGATCGACTTCAAGAACACGCTGATCATCCTGACCTCCAATGTCGGCACCGACCTCATCATGTCGATGTGCGCCGACCCGGAGCTGATCCCGGAAATCGACGACATCGCCAAAGCATTGCGCCAGCCGCTGCTGAAAGTGTTCCCGCCGGCGCTGCTGGGGCGGTTGCTGGTGGTGCCGTACTACCCGCTGAGCGATGCGATGATGGCCGACATCATCCGCCTGCAACTCGGCCGCATCGCGCGCCGCATCGGCGATCACCACAAGGTGCCGTTCACCTACGAGCCCGAGGTGGTAACACTGATCGGCAGCCGCTGCACCGAGCCCGAAAGCGGCGGGCGCATGATCGACGCGATCCTGACCAACACCATGCTGCCGGCGATCAGTGCCGCCTTCCTCACCCGCTTGCTGGAGGGGGCGCCGATCGCGCGCGTGCATGTCGGCGTGGAGGGCGCGGAGTTCACGTACGCGTTCGACTGAGGCGGCGAGGCCGCCTTCGATTCCGCTTTGATCGATTCCGGGGAGGAATACGGCGATGTCGCAAACCACGGAGACGGCCACACCCCCGAAGCAGGACACCAACGCCGAGGCGCAGGACAGGTGGGTCACCACCTTCACCGGCGTCGAGGCGCGGCGGGGCGCCATCGCCATCGGCGAGGATCGTGCCCCGCCGCGGCCGACGTGGCAGGATGCCACGCCGAGCGATCCGACCGCCCCGAAGATGGAGCAGCCGCGCGACCTCAAGCTGGCGGAGATCGACGCGGCGCTGCTGGGGCTGACCCAGGCGGCCGACGAGATCGGCGCCCCGCTCGGCCGCGCTGGCGTCGAGCCCGATATCACCCGGGCGAAAGAAGGCCGCGACGCACTGGCCAGCGCCGCCGACCGGGGCGAGATCGCCAAACAACTCGCCGCCGCCCCGGCGCTGCTCGAAGGCATCGAGGCGGCGCGGCTGGCGGCGGTGAAGGACAAGGCGGACGGCGAGACCCTCGCCGCCAAGAAGCTTGAGGTGGGCAACGCGCTCGCCGAACTCGGCAAAGCGGCGGACGAGATCGGCGCACCGCTGAAGCGCGCGGCGATCGACCCCGCCGTGGAGGAGTTGACCAAGGCACACGCGGCGATGGGCCAGGCCACCACGCGCGAGCAGGTGGCCGAGCAGATCAACGGCGCCGGCGCGCTGCTGGGCAAGATCGGCGAGGCGACGCAGGCGGCCCGGAAGGACAAGGCCGATTGCGAGACGCTGGCCGAGAAGACCCGCGTGGCGGATGAGGCGCTGAAGCAACTCAACAGCGACGCTGACGGCATCGGCGCACCGCTCGGCCGTACCGCGGTACAGGGCGAGATCGACAAACTCACCCAGGCGCTGGCCGGCCTCGGCAAGGCGGCCACGCGCGAGGCGTTGGCCAAGGAGATCGAGACCGCCGAGGCGCTGCCCGGCCAGATCGCCGAAGCCGGCAAGGCGATCGAGAAGGACAAACAGTCCATCCTCGCGCTGGCTGCCGAGAAGGAGAAGGTGCGGCTGGCGCTGGAAGCGGTGGAGACCGCGGCGGGACAGATTGGCGCGCCGCTGTTGCGCACCGCCATCGACCCGCAGATCAACGGCGTCAAGCAGCAGGCCGAGGCGCTGACCACCGCCGCGACGCGCGAGACCATCAATCAGCAGGTCGCCGCCGCTCCGACGCTGCTGGGCGAGATCGAAAAGGTCCGCCTCGCCGCGGTGAAGGACAAGGACGACTGCGCCAATCTCGTGAAGGCGCAAGACGACGCCACCAAGGCCTATGTGCTGCTTGATACGGCGGTGAAGGCCATCACCGGGGCGCCGGCGCAAAAGAGCGTCGCCGACACGGTGAAGGGAATCGACATACGGCGCGACGCGCTCCTCCAGGCCGGCGACCGCACCGAGATCGACAAGCAAATCAAGGCCGCGCCACAGTTTCTGCTGGACATCGCCAGCGCGCAGCAGGCGGCGGAACAGGCGGAACTCGGCTGGCAGGACGTGCTGGCCAAGAAGGTCAAGGCCGAGAAGACGCTCAAGACCGTGAAAAGCCGGCTGACCTGGCTGCCGGACGGCCAGAACAAGACCGATCTGACCAAGGAACGCGACGCCATCGTCGAAACGCTGGCCAAGCTGGACAATGCCGCGACGCTCGACGCGGCGAAGAACGACGTGGCCATCGCCGGCCCCGCCGCGACGACGCTGAACAACAAGGTGTTCGGCTTCTCGGCGCCGGAGATGGCGGCCGACAGGCTGAAGGGCCTAGCGAAGTGGTTGCGGGTGTTCGACAAGGTGGTCAAGCCGAACGCCGTCTCCGATACGTACGACAACCTGAAGAACAGCTACGACGCGGCCAAGAGCGATCCCGACCCAGGCCCGACCTACGATGCGATCGACGACGATATTTCGGAAGCAATCAAGCATGCCACCAAGGCCTACGCCGCCGACCAGTCGCGCGGGCTGTTCCTCGCGGAGGCGCAGAAGAATGTCGGCGGGGTCACCAACCCCGGCCTAAAGCAGCAGATCCAGGACGCGCTCAAGAACGCGGAGACCGATCGCAAGGCGGCCTACGGCGAGGCCACGATCAAGGATATGTATAGTAAGCTGCGGGTCGAACGCGACTACGCCGAGATGTTGAAGGGAGCGGCGATCGGCATAGCCGGCCTGACCGGCAAGGCGCAGGCGGCGCTGCTGGAAGCCACCACCGCCATCAAGCTGCTCACCGCCGGCACGCCGCCGGAACCCGACCTGACGAAACAGTACAAGAAAATCGAGAAGGCCCTCGCCGACGCGCCGGGCATCCCGGATTTCCGCGACGAGATCGACAGTATGAACGACATCATCACCGACGCGCTGGATCTGGTGGAGCAGGCGCGCAAGGCGGTGTTCGCGGAACAGGCGAAAACCAAAGATGGCACGAAGAAGATCGACGAACTGATCAAAAACATGGGCGAGGGCACCGACGATCCGGTGAAGCAGGCGGTGGTCCGCGCTGCCATCGAGGCCCGCTTCAAGGTGCCGCTGGAAATTCCGAAGGGACTCTCGGTCACCACCCTGCCGACGATCTACGAGATGCTGGCGATGGTGGGCGAAAACCATCTCGCGGGCCTGGAGGGCCTTGCCTTCGACACCGACCCCACAACCACCGCCAGCTACTACGGCGGCAACAAGATCGTGCTGAACAACATGCGCGATCCGAACAAAGAGGAAGACTACCAGGACCAGGGCGACCCGGACAAGCAAGTGCGCGTCAAGACCTGCAAGACCACAGCACTGCACGAACTCGGGCATCACGTCGACGAGATCAAGGACGTGATGGGCAAGAACATGGAGAAGGCCGGTTTCGGCAAGTGGAAGAGCGAGAGCCTCGACGACGTGGTGACCGCCGTCTACACTGCCTCGTTCGCCGCCTTGGTCGGCACCGGCTCCGGCAAGACGCCGACCGAGCAGGATTTGCGCGCGCTGGTGCGTAGCCTGCTGGAGAGCGGCAAGGCCACCAAGCCCACCAGCGACACCGACACGCTCGGCTCGTTGTTCGCCGAATGGGCCAACATCGAGGGCAAGACGGGTTGGACCGTGTGCCTGGCGATCCGCGACCCGGACGGCAACACGCCGTGGAACACGCCGGTCGAGGTCGCCTCCGGCCGCGCCTATCACGAGGGCTATGACAACGACTGGTACAGCTACGACGTGGGCGAACGCGCCGCCGGCATCAGCGACTACCAGTGGCGCTCGCCGGTGGAATGGTTCGCCGAGCAGTTCGCCTTCTACCGGCTGCAGCCGCAGCGGCAGAAGCCCAAGGCCATCGCCGCCTACCTGAGCATGTGATCGGAAGGCACGCCCATGTCGATCTTCGATAGCCTGAGCGCCGTGTGCCCGGAATGCGGCACCGAGCAAGCCGTCAAGGTGGTCGCCAGTATCAACGCTGACCGCCGCCCGGACCTGCGCGAGCAGATCATCAAGCGCACGTTCCAGGAACGTACCTGTCCGTCCTGCGGCTTCACCTTCCGCCTGCCGCCGCGCTTCACCTACCAGCACTTCGCCGAGCACATGTGGATGATCGTCCATCCCCGCCGCGACCTGGCGAAATGGCAGGAGCTGGAGGCGGAGGCGCAGGAGGTATTCGACAGCGCCTACGGTCCCGATTCCTCGCCGCTGGCGCGGGAGATCGGCGCGCAGCTCATCCCGCGCGTGACCTTCGGCTGGCCGGCGGCGCGGGAGAAGCTGGTGGCACGCGCTGCCGGGCTCGACGATATCACACTCGAACTGCTCAAGATGGCGGTGATCCGCCAGGTGCCGAAAGCGCCGCTCACCGACCAGACCGAGTTGCGCCTGGACCGGGTTGACGAGGATGATTTGGTGCTGTTCTGGGTCGATGGCACGACGGAAGCCGTGGAGGCGTCGCTGACGGTGCCGCGCTCGGCCTACGACGAGGTGGCGGGCGGCGGCGACTGGGCCGCGCTGCGCGCGCAACTGACCGGCCACGCGTTCGTCGATCTCAACCGCCTGCTGGTGCCAGCGGCATAGGGCGTTCCCCTGGCTGCCGCCGCGGCCAGGGAAAACGACGGGATCAAAGGGCCGCCGGCCCTTTGCGGGTCGAGGGCAGCGCCCTCGCCTTGCCTTGCCTCAGTGCACCGACTTGGCCAGTGCCGCCAGCATCCCGCCGACGGTTGCGCGCAGTTGCAGCGGCACGAACGGGTTGGCGTCCAGTTCGGCCATGGTTTCGTCGCCGGAGACGAAGGTCTGGTGGTTCTGGATCAGCACGCGCGCCTCGGCGACCAGGGTTGCCTGCGATGCCGGGTCGAGCGTCTTCGCCGCCGCGTCCAGCTTCAGCGAGAGGCTTTCGTCCAGCATGTCCAGCAGTGGCGTCACCCGCGCGGTGTAGGCGGCATCCAGCTTGGCGGCGAGGTCGCCGTCCGTGTAGGTGGCGAGGAGTTCGGCGCGCAGTTTCTCGATGTCGCTTTCGACCCGTTCGCGCGTGGCCTGCCAGATCTTGCTGGATTTCTCGAAGGCTTCGCGGCTTGCCCCGGTGGCGCCGGCGGCCACCGCGTCCAGCGCGCGGCGCAGTTGCTCGATCGTGGTCGCGGCGTAGGTGAGGTTGCCGGTCTTGATGTTCACCTGTGCGTCGGTGGCGAACTTGGCGAGTTGCTCCTTCAGCAGCGGCGCCTTGGCGACAGCGCCGGGGATGCGCTTGACCTGTTCGGTCAGCAGCCGGGTCAGTTCCGCCGGATCGAGTTTCGGGGCCTGCGGCTGCGGCGGGGCGGGGCCGAGCGGCGGGGCCGGCGGCACGCCGGTGGTGGCGGTCGTCGTGGTGTCCTCGGACTCGCCGCCCTTGCCTTCCTGCTCTTCTTCCTCGCTGTGCTTTTCGACCACCGTGCCGTCGTCGAGCAGGATCTCGACCTTGGTGTAGCCGGTGCCCTTCAGCGTCTTGACCAGCTTGCGCGCGGCGCCGGAGACCTGCTTGTTGATGCGGAACTTCACCAGCTTGGGGTCGGCCTCGACATCGACGAGGGCGACACCGAAGCGGGTGTTGTTGGCGTCGGGGAATTCCTTGAGCAGGTCCTTTTCGACCCCGCGCGCGCCCTTGACCTTGTCCAGCATCAGCAGGGCGGTGGTCTTGTCCTTGCCCTGGCCGAAGGCGCAGTTGACCGGCTCCTGCTTGGATTTCGCCAGCAGGCGCTTCATCTCCTGCTTGTCCATGCCGGTGTTGACTTCGCCCGCCATGCCCGTTCCCCCGCGATGGTGTGATCGCGCCGAGCTTAGCACGGCATCCCCGGGGCCTCGCAAACACGTTGGCGACACGGGCCGGGATGCTATCCTTGGCGCCATCGCGGGCGGGGAGAAGGCGCATGCAGTACGATGTCAGTTTCGGGCGCCTGGCCAGCCGGGCCAAGCCGGCCGGGGCCGCCCCGGGCGGGCGCATGCGCATCGCCCTGCTCGGCGACTTCTCCGGGCGCGGCAATGCCGGCACGCTCGCGAGCGGTGCGGCACTCGCCGCGCGCAAGCCGCTGCGCGTGGATGTCGATACCCTCGACGACGTGATCGCCCGGCTGAAGCTGTCGCTGTCGCTCACCCTGGCCGAGGGCGAGGCGCCGGTCGCGGTGCCGCTGGCCAGCATGGACGATTTCCACCCCGACCAGATCGCCGAGAACGTCGAGATGTTCGGCGAACTGCTCACGCTGCGCCGCAACCTCGCGAGCAAGACCGGGTTCGAGCGGGCGGCCAAGCAGGTGCTGTCCTGGGGCGGCGAGGCGCCGCTGCCGCCGCCGCCGCGCAAGGCGCGCGGCACCTCGGTCGCGACCGACCTGAAACTCTCCGACTTCGCCCGCCTGACCGGCCGCAAGGCCAGCGCGCCGGCCGAGGACGCCGGCGCCGGCGACCTGATCCGCCGCCTTGTCGGCCCCTTCGTCGAGCCCGCGCGCGATGCCCGCCAGGACCAGCTTTTGGCGCGCGTGGACGAGGCGCTGTCGGCGGCGATGCGCCGGGTGCTGCATCACCCGGATTTCCAGGCCGCCGAAGCGCTGTGGCGCGGCGTGGAGTTCCTGGTGCGCCGGCTGGAGACGGATTCGAAGTTCCATCTCGTGCTCTACGACATCTCGGCCGAGGAGTTCGCCGCCGACCTCGCCGCCAGCGACGCGCTGGAGGACAGCGCGCTGTACAAGCTGCTGGTCGAGCAGCCGGCGCAGGATGCGCAGGCCGGGCCGCTGTCCGCCGTGATCGGGCTGTATTCGTTCGAGTTCACGCCACCGCACGCCGACCTGCTCGGCCGCGCGGTGCAGGTGACGGCGGCGGGTGGCGCGCCGTTCATCGCCGGCATCCGGCCGGACCCGATGAAGATCCCGTTCGCCGAGCAGCATCCGCTGATCCAGTCGGCGTTCGAGGCGCTGCGCGCGCTGCCGGCGGGCGCCTATCTGGGGCTGGCCGCGCCGCGCTTCCTGCTGCGCCTGCCGTACGGCAGGAAAACCGACCCGATCGAGCGCTTCGCGTTCGAGGAATTCACCCGCCAGGGTGGGCTTGGCACCATGCTGTGGGGCGAGCCCGCGCTGCTGCCGGCGCTGCTGCTCGGCCAAGCATGGAGCAAGCAGGGGGCGAAGCTGCAACCCGGTTCGGTGCTGACCACCGGGGACATGCCGTATTATGTCTATACCGATGAGGACGGCGACCAGACCGCGCTGCCCTGCACCGAGCGGATGTATTCCGAGCGCGAGGCGATGCGCATCGCCGGCTACCGGGTGATGCCGCTGCTCTCGCTGCGCGGCCGGCCGGAGGTGCGGCTGGGCGGTTTCGTTTCGCAGGCCGGCAAGCCGCTCGCCGGCTTCTGGGCGCCGGCGCCGCTGGGGGCCGCGCCCGCCCTGGCCCCGGCGCCCGCCGCCCAACCTTCGCCGCAGCCGGCCGAGGTGGCGCCGGAGCCGGCCCCCACCCCCGCCGAGGCGACGGACGATCTGGACGCGCTGCTCGCCAGCCTCGCCCCCGCGGCGCCGGCCGCCGAACCGGCGGCGGAAGCCGAGGCCGAGGCCGCACAGCCTGCGGCGGAAGCCGCGGCCCCGG
>JAKAZX010000160.1 GCA_021826485.1 Pseudomonadota bacterium
GTCGCGGCCGGCCTGGCAACGCATCCAGGAACAGCGGCACGCTGACCAGCATGCCCTGGCGGTAATGCCCGACGGCGGGGACGAAGATCGGCCGCTGACGCAGCCGCGCGTGCCGCTCGATCTCCGGCAGGTGCTTGTGGCCGAGGGCGAGCGCATAGAGTTCATAGGCCGGGCCGCCGGCCGCCTCATGCGCCGCGATCATGCTGCGGCCGCCGCCGGAATAGCCGCTGACGCCGCTGATGGTCAGATTATGGCTGGCCGGCAGCAGGCCGGCATCGACCAGCGGGCGCAGCAGCGCGATCGCACCGATCGCGTAGCAGCCGGGATTGGCGACCTTGCGCGCGCCGGCGATCCGCGCCGGTTGCTCCGCCTCCATCTCGGCGAAACCGTAGGTCCAGCCGGCGGCGGTGCGGTGGGCGGTGCTGGCGTCCAGCAGTTTCGGCGCCTCGGCGCCCAGGCCGTCGGCCAGCGCTGCCGCCTCCCGCGCCGCATCGTCGGGCAGGCACAGCACCGCAAGATCGGCCGCCGCCATCGCGTCCCGCCGCGCCGCCGGGTCCTTGCGGCGCTCCGCCGGCAGGCTGATCAGCTCGATCCCGGGCAGGCCGCGCAGACGCTCACGGATGCCGAGCCCCGTGGTCCCGGCCTCGCCGTCGATGAACACGCGCTGGATGTCCGGCATCGCACCCGCCTCCGCAGTCCGCCCCAGCTTCCACGGCGCGGCCGGCGGAGGCAAGCGGGCTGGCGCAAAGGCGATTTGCGCCAGCGGAGGGCCGGCCGGATCGCGGTGGAGCTTACCGCTTGCTGAACTGGAAGCTGCGCCGCGCCTTCGCCCGGCCGTATTTCTTGCGCTCCACCACGCGCGGGTCGCGGGTGAGGAAGCCGGCGGCCTTCAGGATCGCGCGCAGATCCGGCTCGTAATGCGTCAGCGCCCGGCTGATGCCGTGGCGCACCGCGCCGGCCTGTCCGGACAGCCCCCCGCCGCTGACGGTGCAGTACACGTCGAACTGGTTGTAGCGGTCGGCCACCAGGAACGGCTGGGTGATCAGCATGCGCAGCACCGGGCGGGCGAAATACTGGCCGACGCGCTTGCCGTTGACGTTGATCTCCCCCTTGCCGGGCTTGATCCACACGCGGGCCACCGCGTCCTTGCGCCGGCCGGTGGCGTAGCTGCGGCCGAAGGCGTCGCGCTTGGGTTCACGCTTCGGCTGCTCCGGCGCCTGCGCGGAGGTGACCGCGAGGTCCTTGAGGTCGGCGAGCGTGCGAGTCTGGGTTCCGGACATCGGGTCAGGCGCTCCGGTTCTTCTTGTTCATCGCGGCGATGTCGAGCGGGCGCGGCTGCTGCCCGTCATGCGGGTGCTTCGGCCCGGCGTAGATGTGCAGGTTCTTCATTTGCCGGCGCTGCAGCGGCCCGCGCGTGATCATGCGCTCCACCGCCTTTTCCAGCACCCGCTCGGGATGCGCGCTGTCCAGCCGCTGGCGCAGCGTGCGGCCCTTGATGCCGCCGGGAAAGCCGGTGTGCCAATGGAACACCGCCTGCTCGCCCTTGTTGCCGGTCAGCCGCACCTTCTCGGCGTTCACCACGACGACGTTGTCGCCGCAATCGACATGCGGGGTGTATTGCGGCTTGTGCTTGCCGCGCAGGCGGGTGGCGACGATCGCGGCGAGCCGGCCGAGCACCAGCCCGTCGGCGTCGATCAGCACCCACTCCTTCTTGACATCCGCCGGCTTGAGCGAAACGGTCGTCTTCAACATCTGTCCCTGCCGCATGGCTGCGCGCGTTGCGCGGCGGCTTATGCGCAAACCGCGGCATGGCGTCAAGGGGTTTGCCCTGTGGTAATATGCTACCGGAGAGTCCGCTGAGCGGCCCCGTCCATGTCATCGGCGCCGGCGGACGGTCCGGCACGGCGCTGGTGCAGGGGCTGCTGGAGGCCGGCATCGCGGTGCAGCCGGTGGTGCGGGACGCGGCGCGGCTGCAGGCACCGGCGCATCCGCTGCTGGCCCCGCCGCGCATGGCCGACCTGCGCGACAGGGCAGCGATGGCGGCGGCGCTGGCGGACGCGATCCGCGTCGTCTCGACCGCCCATGCAAGCCACACCCCTGATCTGCTGGCGGCGGCCCCACCGGGCGCGCGCCTCGTGCTGCTCGGCAGCACGCGGCGCTTCACCCGGTGGCCGGACGCGCATGGGGAGGGGGTGCGGCGGGGCGAGGCGGCGCTGCTCGCCTCCGGCCGGGCCGGCATCATGCTGCACCCGACCATGATCTACGGCGCGGCGGGGGAGAACAACGTGCAGCGGCTGGCCGCGCTGCTGCGCCGCCTGCCGCTGGTGCCGCTGCCCGGCGGCGGGCGGGCGCTGGTGCAGCCGATCCACCAGGACGACGTGACGCGGGCGATCCTCGCCGCCCTCGGGATCGCCTGGGACGGGCCGCGCGCCCTGGTGATCGCCGGGCCGGCGCCGCTGCGCTATGCCGATTTCGTACGCGCCGTCGCCCGCGCGGCCGGGCTGCGGCGGCCCCGGATCGTCGCCGTGCCGGCGCTGCCGCTGCGCCTGCTGACGCCGCTGACCGCCGCCCTGCCCTTCCTGCCGCGGGTCAGCGCCGCGGAAATCCGCCGGCTGACCGAAGACAAGGCCTTCGACATCGGGCCAATGACTGCCACATTGGGGGTTCGGCCGATCCCGCTGGATGCGGGGCTGGCCATGACCTTCCGCCGCTGAGGGAGCACCGCATGCCGATCATCAACCGCATCGCCGATTTCCACGCCGACATGGCCGAATGGCGCCACGACCTGCACCAACACCCCGAACTGGGCTTCCAGGAGCACCGGACCAGCGCCGTGGTGGCGGAGAAGCTGCGCGCGTTCGGCGTGGACGAGGTGATCACCGGCATCGCCAAGACCGGCGTGGTCGGCGTGATCCGCGGCCGTCCCGGCACCCACGCCGTCGGCCTGCGCGCCGACATGGACGCGCTGCCGATCGTCGAGGAGACCGGGCTGCCCTATGCCAGCGGAACGCCGGGCGTGATGCATGCCTGCGGCCATGACGGGCACACCACGATGCTGCTCGGCGCGGCCCGCTACCTGGCCGAGACGCGCAACTTCCCCGGCACCGTCTACGTCATCTTCCAGCCGGCGGAGGAAGGGCAGGCCGGCGGCGCGGCCATGGTGAAGGAAGGCCTGTTCGAGCGGTTCCCGATGGACATGGTGTTCGGCATGCACAACTGGCCCAGCCATCCGGAAGGCACGTTCCACTGGCGCGCCGGCCCGATCATGGCCGCGACGTCGAGCTTCGAGATCAATGTGATCGGCCGCGGCGGCCATGCGGCGCATCCGAACGATACGATCGACCCGATCGCGGTCGCGGCCCAGATCGTCACCGCGCTGCAGACGGTGGTGGCGCGCAATGTCGCGCCGACCCATGCCGCGGTGGTCAGCATCGGCCAGATCGCCGGCGGCGACACCCACAACGTGATCCCGTCGCGGGTGAAGATGATGGGCACCACGCGCTGGATCGTGCCCGCCGTCGGCGACCTGCTGGAGGAGCGGATTCGCGCCGTCGTCACCGGCATCGCGACCAGCATGGGCGCGACGGCGGAGCTGAAATACGTGCGCAACTACATCGCCACCGTGAACGACGAGGCGGCGACGGCGCTGACCGCCGCGGCCGCGGCCAACGTGGTCGGCCCCGCGCGGGTGCAGGAGATGGAGCGGCCGAGCATGGGCGCCGAGGATTTCGCCTTCATGCTGGCCGCCAAGCAGGGCAGCTACATCATGCTCGGCGCCCGGCGCAGCGAGAACGAGGCGCTGCTGCACCATCCGAAATACGACTTCAACGACGCCCTGCTGCCGATCGGTGCCAGCTACTGGGCGACGCTGGCCGAACAGGTGCTGGGCGGCGCCTGACGGCGCCGCGTCATTTGCCCGCGATCTGCCGGCCGTCGGCGCCGGCGATCGCGGGCGTGCCGCGCGTGACCGCGCTGACCACGACCAGCGCAATCAGGTTCAGCACCATCGCGATGATGCCGACATTGAGGTCGTACAGCGGCACCGGCAGGAACGGCAGCACCGAGCCGATGGTGGCGCGCGTCAGCGACAGCACCGCGACCGCCGCAACGCCCACCAGGATGCCGGCGAACGCGCCCGGCGTGGTCACCGGATTGCGCCGCATCAGCGCCCCGATCAGCGCCGGGAAAAGCTGCGTGACGAAGCTGTAGCCCATCAGCAGCAGTTCGACGATCGTGGTGCCGCCGCGCAGCGTGAACAGCACCGATACCAGCGCCACCACCGGCACCAGCGCGCGCGCCAGCAGCGCCACCGACTGGTCCGACATCCCCGGCCGCAGCACGCGGACGATGTTGTTGGACAGGAACGCCGCCGCGGTCATCAGGATCATCGAGCCGGGGACCAGCGCGGTCAGCACGCCGGCCGCGCCGATCACGCCGATGAACCACGGATCGAAGGTCTTGAGCGAGATACGGAACAGCGACAGGTCCGCCGCGGTGCCCTTCAGCCCAGGCACCTGCAGGATCGCGGCGAAGCCGACCAGGAAGGCGAACAGCAGGATGATCTGGTAGAGCGGCATGAACACCGCGTTGCGCCGGAACACGGTCTCGCTGCGCGCGGTGAACACCGCCCCCATGCTGTGCGGCCACATGTAGAAACCGAGGCCGGTGAGCAGCACGGTCGAATCGAACCAGATGATGCTCTGCCCGCGCGGCGCCAGCGTCAGGAAGCCGGGTTTGGCGGCGTCGATCGCCTCGAACATCGGCTGCAGGCCGCCGTAATAGTGCACCGGCAGATAGATGCCGAGGAACACGACCACCGCCAGGATCAGGATGTCCTTGAGCACCGATGTCCAGGCCGAGCCGTGGACGCCCGAGACGATGACATAGACGGTCACCACCGCCGCCCCGATCCAGATCGCCGTGGTGGAGGAGATCGCGCCGTACGATGCGGTGCTGACGATGATGCCGAGGCCGGTCAGTTGCAGCACCATGTACGGCACCAGCGCCACCACGCCGACCAGCGCCACCAGGACGCCGAGCCCGGTGCTGTTGTATTTGCGCGCGAACAGGTCGGGCTGCGTGTACAGCCGGTGCGCGTTCGAGTAGCGCCAGAGCGCCGGCAGCAGCCAGTAGGAGATCACGTAGGCCAGCGAGCCGTAGCCGAGGATGTAGAAGGCCGGCGCGCCCCGCCCGTAGGCCCAGCCGCTGCCGCCGAGGAAGGTGAAGGTGGTGTAGATCTCGCCGGCGCTCAGCAGGAACACGAAAATCGTGCCGAAGCCGCGGCCGCCGACGGTCCACTGCTCCATGTCCATCGTGCGGCCGCGCCGTGCCGCGATGCCGAGCGCCAGGGCGATCAGCATGGTCGCGAAGATGATGATCAGGGCCGCGCTCATCGCCGGTCCTCCGCGTCGGAACGGTTGGCGGGATCGGCGAGGTAGATGATGCCCATGATGACCGCGGTGCCGAGCACGCACAGCACCAGCCAGCCGAGGATGAAGGGCAGGCCGAACAGATAGGGCGTCACCCGGTTGGCATAGATGATGCCGACCAGGATGCCGATGAACGGCAGGACGCCCAGCCAGTTGATCGCGCGCATCGCCTCTCCCCCGCCGGTCCGGCCCGGCAGCCTAGGCCGCCGCGTCCCGGTTCGTATAGTCCTTCAATGCCGCCGCCGCCGCCACGCTGATGACGGCGCAGACGGTGATGAAGATCGCGATCGGCACGCCGGAGTGGTAGCGGTCCAGCAGCGCCGCCGCGATCAGCGGCGCCGGGCCGCCGGCGATGATCGAGGCGAGCTGGTAGCCCAGCGAGGCACCGGAATAGCGCAGCCGCGCCGGGAAGCTCTCGGCGATCAGGGCCGCCTGCGGGCCGTACATCAGGTCGTGCGGAATGAGCGAGAGCACGATCGCCAGCATCACCCAGCCCGGCACCAGCGTGTTCAGCATGGCGAACCACAGCCAGCCGAACAGCCCGGTGAGCACGGCGCCGAGAATATAGACGCGCCGCCGCCCGAACCGGTCCGACAGGTGGCCGGCCAGCGGCACCGTGACCAGCGACAGCACCGATGCGACCAGGACCGAAACCAGCAGCAGGTCGCGCGACAGATGCAGCGTCGCGGTGCCGTAGGAGAAAACGAAGGCGGTGAAGATGTAGAACGGCGCCTGCTCCCCCATCCGCACCAGCGCGCTGAGGATGATCTCCTTTGGGTGGCGGCGGCACACCTCGGCCAGCGGCGCGCGCTCGATCGCATGGTCCTGCACCAGTTGGCGGAATGCCGGGGTCTCCAGGATGCCGAGCCGGATCCACAGCCCGATCGCCACCAGCACGATGCTGAGCAGGAACGGAATGCGCCAGCCCCAGGCGATGAACTGCGGCCCGGAAATGGCGCTGAACGCCAGCACGGCGAGATTGGCGAGGAACAGCCCGGCCGGCACGCCGAGCTGCGGCCATGCAGCGACGAAGCCGCGCTGGGCGTTGCTGCGCGACCATTCCATCGCCAGCAGCACGGAGCCGCCCCACTCCCCGCCGACGCCCACGCCCTGCAGGAAGCGCAGCACCGTCAGCAGCACGGCACCCCAGATGCCGATGCTGGCATAGCCGGGCACCAGCGCCACCAGGAAGGTGGCGACGCCCATCAGCATCAGGGTTGCGATCAGCGTCGATTTGCGGCCGATCCGGTCGCCGAAATGCCCGAAGATCGCCGCCCCCACCGGCCGCGCCAGGAAGCCCACGGCATAGACCAGGAAGGCCTGCAGCGTGCCGACCAGCGGGTCCGAATTGGGAAAGAACAGCCTGGCGAACACCAGCCCGGTGACGGTGCTGTAGAGGAAGAAATCGTACCATTCGATGGTCGTTCCGATCGTGCTCGCCAGCACGGCACGGCGCAGTTGCGTGCGGTGTTCGGCATCGGTCAGGTCCGCGTGGCTGCCGGCCATTGTTGTTTCCCCCCGATTCGGCGCTTCCTGCGGCGAACGTCGCACGGCCGCGCCGCGCTGTCATCCGGCCGGGCGCCGCCGCTCCACTGCCGCCTGGAAGCGGCGCGCCAGCGCCCCGTACAGCGGCCGCGGACAGATCAGGCGGGACACGCCGAAGGCCAGCATCGCGGTCGCCAGCAGCGGGATGGTCATGCGCTGGTTGTCGGTCATTTCCATCACGATCACGGTCGCGGTGATCGGCGCCTGCACCACGCCGGCGAAATAGGCGACCATGCCCAGCAGCACCACCGCGCCCTGCGGCGCATGCGGCACGAGATGCGCCAGCCATTCGCCCAGGCCCGCGCCGATCGACAGCGACGGGGCGAAGATGCCGCCCGGCATGCCCGACAGGTAGGAGATCACGGTGGCCAGCAGCTTGAGCAGCGCATAGAGCGGCGGCAGGGTGGCGTGGCCCTCCACCACGCCCCGCGCCTGGGCGTAGCCGGTGCCATAGGTGCTGCCGCCCGAGGCGAGGCCGAGCAGCGCCAGCGCCAGGCCGCACAGCGCGGCGAAGCCGATCGGATAGCGGATCAGCAGCCGCCCGGCGCGCCCGGGCAGCCCCCGCGCGGCGGCGATCAGGGAGGCGCTGAACACCCCGCCCGCCGCGCCGCCCGCCAGCGCGCACAGCGCCACCGCCGCCCAGCCGGCGCCGAAATCCAGCTCCGCCGGCGTCGCGCCGAAATAGGTGTAGTTGCCGGCCAGCGCCAGCGTGGTGATGCCGGCGAGGATCACCGCCGTCAGCACGGTGCCGGAGGTCCGCGCCTCGAAGGAATGGCTCAGCTCCTCGATCGCGAACACGATCCCGGCGAGCGGCGTGTTGAACGCGGCGGCGACGCCTGCGGCGCCGCCCGCCAGCACCAGGCTGCGGCGCAGATCGTGCCGCGGCAGGCGGAACGCGCGGCCGAGCGCGTGCATCACCGCCGCCCCCACCTGCACGGTCGGCCCCTCGCGCCCGATCGAGGCGCCGCAGGCGAGGCCGAGCAGCGTCAGCACCACCTTGCCGACCGCGATGCGCAGCGACAGCACGATGTCGATCGCCCGCCTGTCGGTCAGGTGCAGCGCCGCGATGGTCTGCGGGATGCCGCTGCCCTGCGCGCCGGGAAAGAAGCGGCGGGTCAGCCACACCGACAGCGCCAGCCCGGCCGGCGCCAGCAGCAGCGCGCCGAGCGGCCGTCCGTGCAGCAGCCACAGCAGCAGCGCCTGCGCCGCATCGGCTGCCCGCGCGAAGGCCAG
Source organism: Pseudomonadota bacterium (assembly GCA_021826485.1). GTDB lineage: Bacteria > Pseudomonadota > Alphaproteobacteria > Acetobacterales > Acetobacteraceae > JAFKFJ01. Next base: position 8,208 of record JAKAZX010000160.1, read on the forward strand.
GGCGGCGAGCGACACGGCGACCGCCCCGCCCCAGGTCACCAGCCGGCCGAGCCATAGCCGGCGCGAGATCAGCGGCGCGATGCGGCGCAGGCGCAGGACCCGGTTCATGGCCGGTGCGCTGCCCGCATCACGCCGGGAACGGCTGGCCTGGACGGCGGAATGAAGGCGCAGGGATCACACATGTTCGCTCAATGTTCTTGACCCTGGCCCGGCATGCTGCCACGGTAGGCGGCGAACAG
>JAKAZX010000161.1:0-331 GCA_021826485.1 Pseudomonadota bacterium
TATCCGGAAAGGTCGCCCTTCATTTCTCTCATTGCCGTATCGTCGGCAATACGACTTTGGAGAGACCCATGGGCCGTGGCGATTGGACGTCGTCGGCTGCATATGAGGATCTACGGTCGCTCGACGGCCCAGGCTTTGCTTGGGAATTTCTAGACCGAAATCCCGATTTCACGCGGGAGCGCAGGCGACTTGAACGCGCCGTGCGTCGCAACGCACTAGACCCGGCCGAGGTGAATGTGTTCACCCGGCGCTGGGGGTTACGATTTTGCCGGCCCCACAAGCCCGAGCAGCGGCGATGCTGTTTTATGGACGCCGCACGCCCTGCCAAGCG
>JAKAZX010000161.1:341-8371 GCA_021826485.1 Pseudomonadota bacterium
ACTGCCGGCTGACCTCGCCGATGCCAGATTCGTCCTTCCCGCTCTGCCGCTTGAATTGACGACTGGCGACAGCGGTCCGGATCGTATCATCGAACATCATGGCGGAACGTTGCGTGTGCATCTGCACGAGACAAGCGCCGGGTCAGCGGCCGTGCTGCTGCCGCTCGATCAACTCTTTGAAATACGTGTCGCCGCCGCGACACGCCTCTGGCGCTACCTCGCGGGTCGCAATCTCGGTCCTGACTCCGCAGCCCTGTCGCAAGCACGCCGGGACCGGCTGATCCTTGGGCTGCGCGCCCTCGACGGTAAGCTTGAGAACGCTAGCTATCGCGACATCGCCGACGCCTTGTTCGGCTCTGGCCATGTGTCCGGCCGCGGCTGGAAAACCCACGATCTGCGCGACCGCGCGATCCGCCTCGTACGCTTCGGCCTTGGCATGATGCGCGGCGGGTACCGTTCGCTGCTGCTCCATCCTTACCGTCGCCGGTCGTAGTAAGGTGTTTCTGGCGGGGGGTGGCGATCTCACCACCCCTCGAGATCACCATCCCCCCCAGGCTGCCGTCTCCGCCACCGTGATCACCGACAGCCGCCATCCCCCCGCGGCCCGCCAACCGATCACGGAGGTTTCTCATGTCCGCCAATCTCGCCGGTTTTCCGCCGCGCTATCTGCGCACCCCCGAAGCGTCCCGCTTCGTCGGCCTGTCCATCCGTACGCTGGAGAAGCACAGGATTTACGGCACCGGCCCGCGCTATTCGAAGCTCGGTGGCCGCGTCGTCTACCGCCTCGAAGATCTCCAATCCTGGGTCGAGTCCGGCGCGAAGGCGTCCACCTCGGACCCTGGCGCCAGCGCCGTGCTGCCGGCCAAGCGCCACCCCGCCGCGGCCCAGCCGCAGGCCGTGACAACGCGTCGCTGAGCCTGCCGCGATGCCACCCCGCCACCGCACACGATCCGAGCGCGAACAGCTTGAGCTGTTCCGCGCCTTGCCCGGCGATCTGGCGCCCCGCGACGCGCAGGACCTGATGGCCTACCCCTTCTTCAGCCTCGCCAAGACCCACCGAACGGCGCCGATCGATTACCGGATGAACGAGATCGCCATCCGGGTGGAGGCGGTGCCCGAGCACGGCATGGCGACCATCTGGGACGCCGACGTACTGATCTGGGCGGCCAGCCAGATCGTCGAGGCTCGGGACGCTGGCGTGCGCACGTCGCGCCTGATGGCGGCGACGCCGCGCGAGATCCTCACCTTCACCGGCCGCGGCACCAGCGCCCGCGATTACCACCGCCTGAAGGCCGCGCTCGACCGCTTGCAGTCCACGACGGTGGCGACATCGCTGCGCCAGACCAACGAGCGGCGGATGCACCGCTTCTCCTGGATCAACGAATGGACCGAGCACGCCGATGCGCACGGCCAGACCGACGGCATCGACCTGATCATGCCCGACTGGTTCTACCGGGCCGTTCTGGACGACGCGCTCGTGCTGACCATCGACCGCGCGTATTTCGACCTCACGGGCGGGCTGGAGCGCTGGCTCTACCGCATCGTCCGCAAGCACGGCGGCCAGCAGCGCGGCGGCTGGCGGTTCGATTTCCGGCACCTGCATGGCAAGTCCGCAAGCCTTTCGCCATTCAAGCGCTTCGCCTTCGAGCTCCGGGAGATTGCTCGGCGGCAGCCACTGCCGGGCTACCGGCTCGCCGTCGAACGCGAGACTGGCGGGCGGGAGGTGCTGGCATTCGCGCGGGCCGACTTATCCACAGGCCCCTGTGGACAAGCTGTGGAACACCACGTGCTATCGGGAACCAATGGGCACGTGCTATCGGGAACCGAGGCAGCGTGCTATCAGGAACCGAAAGCACCGTTTTCATCAATTGAATCAACAGCTTCCGGCGTCCCTAACTTAGAGTCTAACCTAAGAGAATCTAACTCTTCTGAAGTTGGCCCCCGCGCCGATCGGTGGATAACCGCGAAGAGGGCGCGATGATCGTCGCTCTCCTCAACCAGAAGGGCGGCGTCGGCAAAACGACTCTCGCCCTGCATCTTGCCGGCGAATGGAGCCGGGAAGGGAAAAGAGTCACCCTCATCGATGCCGATCCCCAAGGATCGGCGCTCGACTGGTCGGAGCAGCGCGCCAGGGACGGCTTCCCGCGGCTGTTCGGCGTCATCGGCCTGGCACGCGACACGCTGCATCGCGAGGCGCCGGAGATGGCCCGCGATGCCGATCACGTCGTCATTGACGGGCCTCCCAGGGTGGCGGGCCTGCTGCGCTCTGCGCTGCTGGCCGCCGACCTCGTGCTGATCCCCGCCCAGCCATCGCCCTTCGACGGATGGGCGTCCGGCGAGATGCTGAAGCTGATCGAGGAAGCCCGCATCTTCCGCCCGCAGCTCGTCGCGCGGTTCGTGCTGAACCGCTGCGCCGCCCGCACCATCATCGCCCGCGAGACCGCCGAGACGCTGGCCGAACATGAGCCGCCGGTGCTGGCCGCCCGAATCGGCCAGCGCGTTGCCTTCGCCGACGCCGCGCAATCCGGCCGCCTGGTCGCCGAACTGGATGACGCCAGCCCAGCGGCACGCGAGATCACGACGCTCGCCCATGAAGTTGCGGGGCTGGCGCCATGAACGAACGCTCGGCAAAGCGCGGGTTCGCGTCACGTCCCGGCGATCCTGACGCCTGGGTTCGGGCACCGGAACCATCCCCGGCAAGCCGACCGCAGGAGAATTTCAGCGCCCGGCTGACCATCGATGTGACGCCGGCTTTGCGCGGCCGCATCAAGGTCACCGCTTTTAGGCGCGGCATGACGGTCGCCGATATGCTGCGCGCCTTGCTCGATCGCGAGTATCCTGATGACGGCGGGGCGGCGTCATGACCGTGCCCGCATCCGACACGCTCACCCATGTCGAGCTGATCTGGTTCGAGAAGCGGATCGAGCAGTGGATTCGCTTCGGCCGTGACGTGGCCGAGCAGATCCTCGATCGCCGCCGCCGAATCCTGAGCTTCGCGCCGGGCAGCATGTTCGCCTACGTCCGATGGGCGGCGAACGATTTCGGCACCGTCGTGTCACGCATCGACATCCTGCGCGCGGTGATGCAGGGCGAGGCGTTCTCAACGGTGCCGTATGTGCGCCCCGGCGGTGAGATTTACCTTCGTCAATCCGGGTGGCCGAAGGTCGAGCGCGTGCTGCAAGCGATCGATGCCGTCGAGCAACTCGGCATCGACGCCGCCGACGCCTGTCCCGATCACTGGCGCCACGTCCACAACCGCCTCGTCGCTGGCGAAGCGCCGCGCCCCTACAGCCCAGATCGCCATGACGCTTGGCTCCAGCGGCGCAGGATCGACGCATGACGCGCTTCGGATGGGTCATGACGACCTACAGCGCAGTGCTGGTGATCGGCGTCACGGCACTGTTCCACCCGGCGCCGAAACTCATCTGGAACGCCAGCGCCAGCGTGCCGATCGGCCTCTACGCGGTGCATCCCGCAGGTACGTTGCGAAACGGCGAATTGGTGGTGGTGACGCCGCCCGAGCCGCTGGCGACGCTCCTCGATGCGCGGCGCTACCTGCCCAGGGGCGTCCCGCTGCTGAAGCATGTCGCGGCACTGCCAGGGCAGACCGTGTGCCGCACGGACGACACGATCAGCATCGACGGAATCGCCGTCGGCGCAGCGCTCGACCGCGATCACCTGGGCCGCTCGCTGCCGGTTTGGCACGGCTGCCAGGTGATCGTGGCCGGTGAGGTTTTCCTGATGAACCGTCAGTCCGTCGCATCACTCGACGGACGCTATTTCGGCCCGTTGCCCACCATGACGATCGTCGGCCGGGCCGATCCAATCTGGATCAAGGAGGCTCAGTGAAGATGACGCCCGCCTGCCCGTGCTTCGCCAGAAGACAACAGCGATCACAGCATGCCCCTTTCTCCTTTCAGGCCATTCCCAATGTGACTGATCGTGGGACCGCCGGCTCCCGTGCCCGGGCATTCTGGCGAGCGGTCTACATCGGCGCCGCAGTGGCCTCACTGGGTGGACGCGCTGTTCATGCCGAGCCCGCGAGCACTAGCGCCGCGCAGGTCGCACCTAACCCCATCGCCGCCAATGTCACCGAGGCCGCACAACGATCCGGCATTCCCGCCTCGTGGATACGCGCGGTGATGCAAGCCGAAAGCGGTGGTGATGCGCGGGCAGTGTCGCCTAAGGGCGCGATGGGCCTGATGCAGATCATGCCGGAGACATGGGCCTCTCTGCGGCTCCGTTACGGCCTCGGCGCCGATCCGTTCGATCCGCACGACAACATTATCGCTGGCGCCGCGTATCTGCGGGAGTTGCACGATCGCTACGGATCGCCCGGCTTTCTTGCGGCCTACAATGCAGGCCCAGCACGCTATGAGGACCATGTCGCGACAGGCCAACCGCTCCCGGCCGAAACGCGGTCATACGTCGCGTTGCTGGCTCCGATGATCGGTGACGGTGTGATCAGTGACGTCGCGGTGGTGCCAGTCGCGGCCCGTTCCTGGACGGAGGCGCCGCTGTTTACCGTGCGCGCCGACGACAATACGGCGGCGGATCAGCGGGCCACCGAACAACACGCCGATCACCGTGCGGCCGACACTGGCGCGCAGGATTTGACGGCGCTCGCGCCGCAGTCGGAGGGCCTGTTTGTGCAGGCATCCCGTCGGAATCCGCGGCCATGACCAGGATCGGGCTTCATCGTGGGGTGGCGGGCTTTGGGATAGGTTTGATCGGCAGACAATGGGCGGAAAGGAACACGACCAACGGACGGCAACGGACGGCAAGGGAAAAGGCTGGCCCTCCGGGCGGCGCAAGTGGTTGGTTGGATTAGAGATTTTGCGCACTCGATCACCGCCCCCTGGTGGCGCTCCAGGCATTTTCTTCAAGGATTTCAACGCTCCGACCGCCGTCGCTGCCCATTCAAGCCCGCGTCCTGGCCATGAGCACCGGCGACGACGACATCCAGGTTCGCCCAGGTCGCATCCGCCACGGCAACCGGGGCGCCAAGCGCCCGCAAACGTTTGTCGGCGAGGTAATGCGGGCCGCGAAGAAGGCCGGGCATGTCGGCTCCAGCTTCCGTTCCAGCCAGGGCCGCAGCCGCTCGCGGTTCGGACGCGGCCGCCGGGCGGCGGTCTCGATCCGGCTCCGCTCGAACGCCCGGCGCGTGGTGATGAAGGCGCGCGTCGTTCGGCACCATGGCACGCGTTTTCGCTCCGCGCCGTTGCCCAAGCACATGGCCTATCTGAAGCGCGACGGCGTGACCCGCGACGGCGCCGATGCGCGGATGTTCGACGCCACCTCGGACGCGGCCGATGAACAGGCCTTCGCCGAGCGGACGGCGGACGACCGGCACCATTTCCGGTTCATCATCTCGCCCGAGGATGCGGCCGAGTTAGATGATCTGCGCAGCTTCACCCGCGAACTGATGCAGGATGTCGAACGCGATCTCGGCACCAGGCTCGATTGGGTGGCGGTCGATCACTGGAACACCGACAATCCGCATGTCCATGTCCTGATCCGCGGCCGGGCCGACGATGGCCAGGACCTGGTCATCAGCCGCGACTATATCAGCCGTGGCTTTCGCGATCGGGCCGCCGAGCGCGTGACCGTCGAACTCGGCCCCCGCAGCGAACACGAGATCCGCACCGCCCTGGAAAAGGAGGTCGAAGCGGAGCGCTGGACCAGCCTCGACCGCGCACTACTCGATGTCGCGGACGATGGTGGCGGCGTCGCCGACTTGCGGCCGGGCGGCGAAGACGATCCCGAGATGCGGCGCCTGATGCTAGGCCGTGCCGCGAAGCTCGAACGGCTGGGTCTCGCCGAGCAGGTAGGCCCGGCGCAATGGACACTGAAGCCAGGCATCGAGCCGGCCCTGCGCGACCTCGGCATCCGCGGCGATATCATCAAGACGATGCATCGGGCGATGAGCGGGGCCGACCGGGAGCCGGACGTTGCCGTCTTCGCGATCCACGGCGATGCGCCGGCCGACCCGGTGCTGGGCCGCCTCGTCCAGCGGGGGTTCAATGATGAACTAAAGGGCTCGGCCTACGCGATCGTCGAGGGCGTTGATGGGCGCACCCATCACCTCCGCTTCTCCGATCTCGAACTGACCGGTGACGCGCGGCCCGGCGCCGTCGTCGAGGCGCGGGTGTACGAGGATGCCAATGGCCGGCAACGCCTGTCCCTCGCCACCCGATCCGACCTGTCAATCGAGGCGCAAATCTCGGCCCCAGGCGCTACCTGGATCGACCGCCAGCTTCTCGCGAAAGACCCAGCGCTCAGCAGCGGCGGTTTCGGCGCCGAGGTCCGTGAGGCGATGGACCAGAGGATCGATCACCTTGCCCGAAATGGCATGGCCGAGCGGCAGGGTCAGCGCGTCGTTTTCGCGCGCGATCTCATCAACACGCTGCGGCGCCAGGAACTAGACGGCGTCGCCTCCAAGCTATCGGCGGAAACAGGGCTCGCACATCGGCCTTCCACGGAGGGCGAGCACGTCTCCGGCATCTACCGCCAGCGCGTCACCCTGTCCTCCGGCCGGTTCGCCATGATCGATGACGGCATGGGATTCCAGCTCGTGCCCTGGCGACCGGCGCTGGAGCAGCAGCTCGGTAAGCAGGTGGCTGGCGTCGTGTCACCGGGCGGCGGCGTCGATTGGAATTTCGGACGCAAGCGGGGTTTGGCCATTTGATCGGTGGGGATAACCAGAAAATCATTCATCGAGGCACCCAAATTGCGTCATCCGGCCGCCCCGGATCGCCGAACGCGCATCTCCGTTCTTCCGGTAGGCTCGCGACCCATGCTGCCATGAAAGCGTCCAACCGATCGTGCCGGCTTCCGGCAACCGTGGCACGCAGTTTGGCTTCAAGATCGCCCGGTTCCCAACCCGTGCGAGAGGCAACGGCAGCGAGTTGGTCCCGATAGCCTTGCTCGGTGGATTTATGCAGGCAAGTTGGAAGCAAAGCTCGAACAATTGCGAACGGATATACCTCCACGATCTCGGCCTCGAGACGCTGCCTCAGAGCAGCGAATAGCTCAAAGCCAAACAGAATCCAGACCTTGTTGGCGTGCGGAAGAGTCGCTGCGCCGCCGCCGCCGTTCAGATGCGCGACGCACTTTTCACGTATTCCAAGCCAAGCCGCCGTCGCCGGCGTTCGGAATGAGGATAGGCCTCGCTGACCGAGTTCGTTCTCGGACAAGCGGGAACCCGTTTCGGGTGGCGCCGCCGGGGCATCGACGGCGACCCGTTTAACCTGCCATCCCATGTGGCTCGCGATGGATTTGAGCGCGCTTGCCACGCCATGCGCGGATTCACGAAAAGGCGTCCCCGCCGTAATCTCTTTGTTGCCTACGCCCCGAGGAATTGTCGCTGCCAAATTCCTCGGGATCATCATCGGCGTCAGTTGGCGGCCCGCAGACACAACGCAAATCGGCAATCGCTTATTGACGGCGCAGGCAACGTCGATGCCAACAAAAACGGGAACGGATGACATCGACCATATACCCCAGGAGCTGTCCGAATTTTTCGCCCGGGTATCCCTGACCCCGAGCACCATGAATTCAGGCTTGAGATCACACTGTAGGAGCCTTCTGATCCTTCGTCGCCATGAATGCGACAAAGATCCTCTGGGGCCAGGTGCTCCTTGTCTGCGCCACCGTTCTCGCCTTCGTCTGGGCGGCGACGGAGTGGACCGCGTGGAAGCTCGGTTTTCAGTCGGGGCTGGGCCATCCATGGTTCGAGGTTTTCGGCTGGCCGGTCTACTATCCGCCGGCCTTCTTCTGGTGGTGGTTCGCCTACGACGCCTACGCACGCGACATCTTTGTCGAGGGTGCTTACATCGCCGCTGCCGGCGGCATTGCTGCCGTCGTTGTGGCCATCACCATTTCGGTATGGCGCGCCCGAGAGGCGAAGCGCGTCACGACTTATGGCTCCGCCCGATGGGCCGAGGCGCGCGAGGTGCGCGAGGCCGGACTGCTCGGGCATGATGGGGTGCTGCTCGGCCGCTGGCGGGACGAGTATCTCCGCCATGACG
>JAKAZX010000162.1 GCA_021826485.1 Pseudomonadota bacterium
GCAACCCGTTCCCGCTGGTCGCCGACATCGCCGCCATGCTGGAGGGGTACCGCATCTGCGGCGAACTCGCCGACGGCCCCGACCACATCATCCCGGGCCACGACCCGCTGGTGCTGCAGCGCTTCCCGCCGGTCGCCGGCGCCGCCGACGCGGTGCGGCTGGACCTGCCGCCGCTGGCCTGACCCCCCTGCCCTGCGCCGGCTTGCCCCGGGCGCGGTTCCGTGCTTAACCCCGCGCCTTCCCTGCCGGGGCGTCGGCCGCTCCCGGCTATGCTCGCGCGCCATCGGGGCGCGGCGGTCCGACCGGACCCGGGGGCAGAGACAAGCCAGAGGGAGAGCACATGCCGCTCTATGAATGCGTGCTGATCGCACGCAATGACGTGACGCAGCAGCAGGTGGAGGGGTTCGCCGACGCGATCGCGGCGCAACTCGACACCGATAACGGCGTCGAGGCCGGCAGTTCGGTCAAGAAGCGGGAATACTGGGGGCTGCGCAGCCTCGCCTACCGCATCAAGAAGAACCGCAAGGGCCATTACATGCTGCTGGGGCTGGACACCCAACCCGCGCCGCTGGCCGAGATGGAGCGGCAGTTGCGGCTGAACGAGGACGTGCTGCGGTTCCTGACGATCCGCGTGGAGGCGATCGACGAGGGGCAGAGCGCCATCCTGTCGCGCAAATCCGATGACCGGGAGCGCGGGTTCCGCGGTCCCAAGCCGGCCGGACGGTTCGATTCCGGGCGCAAGCGCGGCTACGACGACCGCGAGGAGTTCCGCGCCCGCGACGAAAGCGAGCGCGATTCCAACTTCCGTGGCCGCGACCTGGGATCGGAGGAGTAAGCCGCCATGTCCGACAGCACCGACATCAATCCCGCCACCCGGCGCGCCGCCGTCGGCGCACGGCGGCCGTTCTATCGCCGCCGCAAGTCCTGCCCGTTCTCCGGCCCGCATGCGCCGAAGATCGACTACAAGGACGTGCGGCTGCTGTCGCGCTTCCTGTCCGAGCGCGGCAAGATCGTGCCGAGCCGCATCACCGCGGTATCCGCCAAGAAGCAGCGCGAACTGGCGCAGGCGATCAAGCGCGCCCGCTACCTCGCCCTGCTGCCCTACATCCTGACCTGACCGGGAGCGCCGCGACATGGCCGCCGTCGAAGTGATCCTGCTGCAGCGCGTGGAAAAACTCGGCCAGATGGGCGAGGTGGTGCGCGTCAAGCCGGGCTATGCCCGCAACTATCTGCTCCCCGGCAAGCGCGCGATCCGCGCCACCAAGGAGAATCTGGCCCGGTTCGAGCAGCAGCGCTCGCAACTGGAAGCGCAGAACCTCAAGCGCCGCGAGGAGGCCGAGCGGGTCGCCGAGCGGGTCCATGGGCTGTCCGTGGTCATCATCCGCCAGGCGGGCGAATCCGGCAGCCTCTACGGCTCCGTCTCCGGCCGCGACATCGCCGAGGCGGCGACCGCGGCGGGGCTGTCGATCGGCCGCGCCCAGGTGCTGCTCGACCATCCGATCAAGACGCTGGGCGTCCGCCACGTGCGCGTGGCCCTGCACCCGGAAGTGATGATCGGCGTCGCCGTCAACGTCGCCCGCAGCCCCGAGGAGGCCGAGAAGCAGGCCCGCGGGGAGGCGATCGTGGCGCAGGAGGACGAGGAGCCCGAACTGACCGGAGAGGCGCTGTTCGAAGGCGACGCCCCGCTGCCGACCGCGTAGCGCCGGGGGCGGCCAGCCCCTTGACGTTGCAGTAAAGCGTTCCCAGTTCAGGGTCATCCGAGGCGCCATCACGGGCCTCGGATGCTTCCCCTGGGCCGGCCCGTTCGGGCGGCCCGACTGGTTAACCTTGCTCCTTGCAGGAGGTTGATGATGAACGCTTTCGATTTCGCGCCGCTGTTCCGTACCGCCATCGGCTTCGACCGTCTGGCCCACCTGGTGGATGCCGCCGCGGCCAGCGACGCCAGCTATCCCCCCTACAACATCGAGAAGACGGGTGAGGACAGCTATCGCCTGACCATGGCGGTGGCCGGCTTCGGCCCGGATGACATCGAGATCACCGCGAAGGACAACACCCTGCTGGTCAGCGGGCGCGTCAACGGTGAGGCCCCGAAGGCCGAACTGCTGTACCGCGGCATCGCCGGCCGGGCGTTCGAGCGCCGGTTCGTGCTCGCCGACCATATCGTCGTCGAGGGCGCGGACCTGCGGAACGGCCTGCTGCATGTCGGCCTGAAACGCGTGGTGCCGGAGGCGCTGAAGCCCCGCCGCATCGCGATCGCCGGCCAGGCGCCGACGCTGGCCAACGACAGCGCCGCTGCCGTCAAGGCGGCCTGAGCGCCGAGTGCGTCGAAGGGGGCCGCGAGGCCCCCTTTTCTTTTGCCGTCAGCGCCGGCCGAACACCGCGTCCGCCTGGCTGCGATGGCCGCGCTTGCGGCCGATCTCCGCTTCGGCGCGCGCGATCTCGGCGCGCAGTTCGGCGATATAGGCTTCCAGTTCGGCAACCCCCAGTCCGTCCAGCTTTCGTTCCTCCAGCCGGCGGGGCTGCGGGCGGGGCAGATCGTCCTCGATCATCGGCGACGTCCTTGCGGCTGCTGCGTTGCTTCATCATGGCCGTGGCGGGAATACGGCGCTTGACCCGGTGGCGTGCGCCGTTCATATGCGCCGCGCTGCGTATCATACCGGCTCGCTTCCCCAGGTCGCGCGCCGCCTGCGCGAGCCGTGAAGGATGATCGCCATGACCATGCCGCTGATGCCGAAGGCCACCGCTGTGTGGCTGATCGAGAAGACCGCGCTCACCTTCACCCAGATCGCCGATTTCTGCGGCATGCACCCGCTGGAGGTGCAGGCGATCGCCGACGGGGAAGTGGCGCAGGGCATCGTCGGCTACGATCCGGTCGCCAACGGCCAGCTCTCGCCGGGTGAAATCCGCCGGTGCGAGGCCGACCCGGCGGCGCGCCTGAAATTGCAGCCGTCCACCCTGCCGGCGCCGAAGCGCATCCGCGGCGCGCGCTACACCCCGGTTGCCAAGCGCAACGATCGTCCGGACGGCATCGCGTTCCTGCTGCGCAACTACCCGCAACTGACCGAGGCGCAGGTCGCCAAGCTGATGGGGACCACCAAGGAAACCATCCAGAAGGTGCGCGACCGGACGCACTGGAACTCGGCCAATATCAAGCCGCGGGACCCGGTGATCCTGGGCCTGTGCAGCCAGACCGATCTGAATGCGATGATTCAGCAGGCCAACGAACGCCTGCTGCGGGAAGGCCAGACCGTCCCGCCAGCCCCTCCGCCGCCGGACGCCGACGAGGCCGCCTGAGCGGCCCCGCCTTGCGGTACGGCACGTCTGGGATCGAATGGTCGGACGCCGGCCGGATCAGACGTGCATCTCGGCCGTGCGCAGTCGTTCCATCTCCTCTTTCAGTCGCAGCTTCTCCAGCTTCAGTCGCAGCATCACGTCGGCATCCGGACGCGGGCGCTGGTCTTCGTCGGACAACCGGCTTTCCAGCTCCGCGTGGCGGGATTTCAGGCTCTCGATGCGGGACTGCAGGGTCATGAGGCCTCCTGATCTGCTGGACGCGAACGCCCGGGCCGGCGTGTCCCGACCCGGCGCGGGAAGCGTAATCCCGATGCCGGGGGGATTGCCACTGCTATCCGTGGCGGCTGCGCAGCCGCCGGCATTCGTGCTATGATGCGGATATGTTGAGCGATCGTGACTCGCTGCTGCGCAAGCTGCACGAACTGCGCAGCGAGCACCGCGACCTGGACACGGTGATTTCCCGCCTGGCCGATCAGGGGGCGCTCGACCAGTTGCAACTGGTCCGGCTGAAGAAGCGCAAGCTGCTGCTCAAGGACGAGATCGCCTGGCTGGAATCGCGGCTGATCCCGGATTCGATCGCGTGACCGGCGCGCCGCCGCGCGTCGGCGTCATCATGGGCAGCCGCTCCGACTGGGAGACGCTGCGCCATGCCGCGGAGACGCTGGCGGCGCTGGACGTACCGCACGAGGTCCGCGTGGTCTCCGCCCACCGCACGCCGGACCGGCTGGCCGACTATGCCAAAGGGGCGCGCGGGCGCGGCATCGCCGTCATCATCGCCGGCGCCGGCGGGGCCGCCCATCTGCCCGGCATGTGCGCCGCCTGGACCAGCCTGCCGGTGCTCGGCGTACCGGTGGAAAGCGCGGCCCTCAAGGGTATGGATTCATTGCTTTCCATCGTGCAGATGCCGGCAGGCATCCCGGTCGGCACGTTGGCCATCGGCCGCGCCGGGGCGGTCAATGCGGCGCTGCTGGCCGCCGCCATCCTGGCCGGCGGCGACCCGGCGCTGGCGGCGCGGCTGGAGGCGTGGCGGGCCGCCCAGACCGAAGCGGTGCCGGACGCGCCATGACCGGGTTCCCGCTGCCGCCCAACGCCACCATCGGCATCGTCGGGGGTGGCCAGTTGGGGCGCATGTCGGCGATGGCGGCGGCCCGCCTCGGCTACCGCTGCCACATCCTGACGCCGGAGCCGGACAGCCCCGCGGGCCAGGTCGCCGCCGGGGTCACGCTGGGCGAGTTCGAGGACCCGGCGGCGCTGCGCGACTTCGCCCTGCACGCCGATGTCATCACCTTCGAGTTCGAGAACGTCAGCGCCGAAGGTCTTGATCTTCTTGCATCCCTCAAGCCGGTGCGGCCGTCGCCCGCGGTGCTGCGGATCAGCCAGGACCGGATGGCGGAGAAGCGCTTCATCAACCAGGCCGGCATCGCCACCGCCCCCTGGGCGCCGGTGGAGACGCCGGACCAGCTTCGGCAGGGGCTGGAGCGGGTCGGCCTGCCGGCGATCCTGAAGACCACGCGGCTCGGCTATGACGGGCGCGGCCAGATGCGGGTGACCACCACCGAGGAGGCCGCCGCCGCCTTCGCGCGGCTGCTGCCGCATCCGCTGATCCTCGAAGGCGTGGTGGATTTTTCCTGCGAAATCAGCGTGGTCTGCGCCCGCGGTGCGGACGGGTCCTATGCCGCCTTCGACGCGGTGGAAAACCGCCACCGCGACCACATCCTCGACCTCACCTTCGCCCCCGCCCGAATTGCCGATGACGTGGCGGCGGCAGCCCAGGGCATCGCCCGGCGGCTGGCCGAGGCGATGGACCTGATCGGCCTGCTGGCGATCGAGTTCTTCGTCGCCGCCGACGGCCGGGTGCTGGTGAACGAGATCGCGCCGCGGCCGCACAATTCCGGCCACTGGACGCTCGACGCCTGCCCGGCCAGCCAGTTCGAGCTGCATGTCCGCGCCGTCGCCGGCCTGCCCCTGCCGCCGGCGATCCGGCACGCGGATGCGGTGATGAAGAACCTGGTGGGCCCCGCGGAACTGGCCCTTTGGCCGACGATCCTGGCGACGCCCGGGCTGATCCCGCATCTCTACGGCAAGACCGAGGCGCGGGCCGGGCGCAAGCTCGGCCACGTCACCCGGCTGTTCCCCCGCGGCGGCCTGCCTGGCCCGTTCGGGATCGCCGACGCGATGGGTCCGCTGGCGGCGGAGGGCTAACGCGGGCCGATCTGCGTCACGTCACGGACGGCGCCGCGAGCGGCGCTGGTGGTGAGTGCGGCGTAGGCGCGCAGCGCCGCGGACACCTGGCGGTTGCGGTTGGCCGGCTGCCATGCCTGCGCCCCGCGCGCCTGCATCGCCGCGCGCCGCCGCTCCAGCGTCGCGTCATCGACCGCGACGCGGATGGAGCGGTTCGGGATGTCGATCTCGATCCGGTCGCCTTCCTCCACCAGCCCGATCAGCCCGCCATCCGCCGCCTCAGGAGAGACATGGCCGATCGAAAGACCGGCCGTCCCACCCGAGAACCGGCCGTCCGTCACCAGGGCGCAGGCCTTCCCCAGCCCCTTCGACTTCAGGTAGCTGGTCGGATACAGCATTTCCTGCATGCCCGGCCCGCCCTTCGGCCCCTCGTAGCGGATCAGCACCACGTCGCCGGCGGCGACCCGGCCGCCCAGGATGCCCTCCACCGCCGCGTCCTGACTCTCGAAAATGCGGGCCGGGCCGGCGAAGCGCAGGATCGAGGCGTCCACGCCGGCGGTCTTCACGATGCAGCCGTCCTCGGCGAGATTGCCGTACAGTACCGCCAGCCCGCCATCCTTCGAGAAGGCATGCTCGGCGTCGCGGATCACGCCCTTCTCCCGGTCCAGGTCCAGCGTGTCCCAGCGGGCCGACTGGCTGAACGCCTCGGTCGTCGGCACGCCGCCGGGGGCGGCGCGGAAGAAATCGTGCGTGCCCCGGCTGTTGCTGCGCCGCGCGTCCCAGCGTGCCAGCGCGTCGCCGAGCGTGCGCGCGTGGACGGTGGCGACGCCGGTGTCGAGCAGCCCGGCGCGGTCCAGTTCGCCCAGGATGCCCATGATGCCGCCGGCCCGGTGCACGTCCTCCACATGCACGTCCGCGACGGAGGGCGCGACCTTGCACAGCACCGGCACCCGGCGGGACAGCCGGTCGATGTCGCGCATGGTGAAGTCCAGCTCCGCCTCGTGCGCCGCCGCCAGCAGGTGCAGCACGGTGTTGGTGGACCCGCCCATGGCGATGTCGAGCGTCATGGCGTTCTCGAACGCCGCGAAGTTGGCGATGGCACGCGGCAGGATACCGGCATCGTCCTGTTCGTAGTGCCGCCGCGCCAGATCGACGATCAGCCGCCCGGCCTCCATGAACAGCCCGCGCCGGTCGCCATGCGTCGCCACCACCGTGCCGTTGCCCGGCAGCGCGAGGCCCAGCGCCTCGGTCAGGCAGTTCATGGAATTCGCCGTGAACATGCCGGAGCAGGAGCCGCAGGTGGGGCAGGCCGAGCGCTCGATCACCTGCACCTCGGCGTCGGTCAGGCTGCTGTCCGCCGCAGCGACCATCGCGTCGATCAGATCGACGGCGCGGCGCGTGCCGCGATGCACCACCTTCCCCGCCTCCATCGGCCCGCCGGAGACGAACACGACCGGGATATTGAGGCGCATCGCCGCCATCAGCATCCCCGGCGTGATCTTGTCGCAGTTGGAGATGCAGACCAGTGCATCGGCGCAGTGGGCATTGACCATGTATTCGACGCTGTCGGCGATCAGTTCGCGCGACGGCAGGCTGTAGAGCATCCCGGCATGCCCCATGGCGATGCCGTCATCGACCGCGATGGTGTTGAATTCCTTGGCCACCCCGCCCGCTGCCTCGATCTCCCGCGCGACCAGTTGGCCCAGGTCCTTCAGATGGACATGGCCAGGCACGAACTGGGTGAAGGAATTGGCGACCGCAATGATCGGCTTGCCGAAATCCCCGTCCTTCATCCCGGTGGCGCGCCACAGGCCCCGGGCACCAGCCATGTTGCGGCCATGTGTCGTCGTGCGCGAGCGATATGCGGGCATGCTCTGACGTCCTTCACCCTGATCTGTGCCGGCCCGGCCCGGGCGTCGTGCCGGACCCGTGCGCAGGCGACCCGGTACACCGTTTAGCCGCTTGCCCAGGCTTCGGCCACCTCGGCCATGTTGTTTCAATTTGCCCGAATTGCTATCAATGCCATCGGTGACAGCGCGGGTGGATCATGGCCAGCAGCCTGAGCGTGCGCAATCTGGACAATGAACTGGTGGCGCGCCTGAAGCGTCGCGCCGCCCGCCACGGCCGGTCCGCGGAGGCCGAGGTACGCGACATCCTGCGGCAGGTGCTGGAGGGCGAGGCCGAAACAAGATTCGACGACCTCGCCGCAGAGCTGCGCGCGCTGACTGCCGGGCGGCAGCACACGCCGGCGGAGCAACTGCAGCGCGAGGGGCGGGACGAGCGGTGAGCACGCTCGTCATCGACGCGAGCGTGGCAATCAAATGGGTGGTGGAGGAGCCGGGCACGCCGGAGGCCCTGGCGCTGCGCCGCCGCCGCCTGACCGCCCCCGACCTGCTGGTGGCGGAATGCGCCAACATCCTCTGGAAAAAAGTCCGCCGCCGTGAACTGAGCGCACAGGAGGCGACGCTTGCCGCGCGCCTGCTGGCGCGGGCCGACATCGAACTTGCGCCGACACGGCGGCTGCTGGAACGGGCGACCCGGCTCGCGGTGGCGCTCGATCATCCGGCTTATGACTGCCTCTATCTGGCGCTGGCGGAGGCGTCCGGCTGCGACGTGGTCACGGCGGACGAGCGCCTGTGCGCCAAGGTCGCCGGCCACAGGCTGTCCATGCGGGTGCTAAGGCTGGACCGGACGGTGGACGGCTGACAGTGCCGAACCAGCATGCCAGCAACAGAGCAGCCGCACTTCATTGATTTCGCTGGTGCCGACGCACAGATTCGAACTGTGGACCTACTGATTACGAATCAGTTGCTCTACCACTGAGCTACGTCGGCGGCCGGCGCCGGTATAGCGGCGGGGCAGGGGCGCGGCAA
>JAKAZX010000163.1 GCA_021826485.1 Pseudomonadota bacterium
CTGCAACTCCGCTTCCACATCCGCCGCGGTCACCACATAGCCGTCCGGGAACCGGCGGAAATCCAGCTTGACGCCGGGCTGGAAGCACCAGTCCAGCGGCACCTCGTCGATCGTCCAGCTCCGTTCGCCGCGATTCATGGTGGAGGCATAATGCCAGGGCGCGTCCAGATGCGTGCCGTTATGCGTGGACAACTGCACCTGCTCGACCGCCCAGCCCTCCCCGTCCGGCAACTGATCCGGCGTGAGGCCGGGAAACAGCCCGGCGACATGCGCCGCGGTCTGCTTGTGGTTGATATAGGCGATCTGAGGCCCCGGACCGAGATCGGCCGGCACGTCGTTCTCCAGCGCAACCGACAGGTCGATGATGCGGCGCATGTTTGCGTCCTCCCTCAGACGGCGGAGCCTTGCGGCATGGCGATGCGGTTGCGCAATACCCCGATGCGGTCGATCCGCAGTTCCACGGTGTCACCGTCGTGCAGGAAGCGGCCGAGTTCCAGGCCGGTGCAGTTGCCGACGGTGCCGGAACCGATCACCTCCCCCGCGTGCAGCGTCTCGTCGCGGGACATGTAGGCGATCAGCGCCGGGAAGCCGAACAGCATGTCGGACGTGGTGTTGCGCGCCCAGGTCTCGCCGTTCACCCGCACCTCAACGGCGAGGGCCTGCGGGTCGGGGATCTCGTCCGGGGTGACGATCCACGGGCCGAGCACGTTGCTGCCGTCGAAGCTCTTGCCCTTCGCCGGGCCGAGCCGTCCGCCCATCTCCTTCAATTGCGCGTCGCGCGCGGAGAAGTCGTTGAAGATCGTATAGCCGAAGATGTGGGACGGCGCCTCGGCCTCCGGGATGTCGCGGCCATTGCGGCCGATCACCACGGCCAGCTCCAGCTCGAAATCGGCGACGCGGCTGTAGCGCGGCCACTGCACGGTGCTGTCCGGCGCGCCGACCATGAACCGGTTGGTCAGGTAGTAGATCGGCCGCTCGCGATAGATCGGGTCGATATCCGCCGGCGGCGCCACCTTCGCCGCCGCCTCCGGATCGCCCCCGAGCAGCGCCGCAAGCCGGCGGGAGCCGGCGCTGCTCTGGCGGATATGGGTCGCATACGACATGGCGTCGCGCATCTGCCGGGGCAGCGGCAGGGGTGCGCAGAGTTCGGTTCCGGCGAGCGGCCGGGTGAGCGCCGCCTCGCCGCCTTGCTGCTGGATCAGGGTCGCTGCACGCTCCAGCGCCGCGGGGCCGCCATCGATCAGCGCCAGCATGTCGGAGAAGGCAGGGTCGGCGCCGGACAGGTCGAACAGGCGGTCGCCGTCCAGCAGCGCGCCGACCCGGCGCGCTGCCCCGGCGCGGAATGTCGCAAGTTTCATCTGGACGCCCCCTTCACCATATACATTCTCTGTGTTTGTATATAAATCAGCGTCAGCTCGGCGGTCAAATCCGGGTCCGGGGACGCGGGGGGAGAAAGTCCATGCTGAAATCGGTTGCCGGCCTCGCCGCCGCGCTGCTCTGTGCCGCACCCGCCTGGGCGGGCAGCCCGATCACATTGAGCTGCACCGCCACCACCGACTGCGCCTCGGCCTTCGTCGCCGCCAGCCACGGCATGTTCGCCAGGCACGGGCTGGACGTGAAGATCACGCCGATCGCGCTGAATTCCAACATTCCCGCGGCGCTGATGTCGGACAGCATCCAGATCGGCGGCCCGACGCCCTCCGTATTCCTCCAGGCCGTCGATGGCGGCCTCGACCTGGTGGCGCTGGCGACCGCGAGCGTCACCAGCAACGAGACCGTGGATGGCGCCGCCTCCGTCGCGCGCACGGGGTCGGGCATCGACAAGCCGGCGGATTTCGTCGGCCATCGCGTCGGCGTGCCGGGGATCGGCGCGTTCCTCGACGTGCTGTTCCGCCAGTCGCTGATCGTGCACGGCATCGACCCCGGCAAGATCACCTTCGTCGAAGTCACCTTCCCCACCATGAGCGACGCGCTGAGGGGCGGCGCCGTCGATGGCGTGGTGTCGGCCAATCCCTTCCTGGCACGCATCGTCGCCGCCGGCACCGGCAAGGTGGTCAGCAACTTCCTTGCCGACCTGCCGGAGAACGAGCCGCAGATTCTCTACAGCAGCACCCGCGCCTGGGCTGATGCGCACAAGAGCGAGGTGGCCGCGTTCCGCGCCGCGATTGCCGAGGGCGCGGCGTTCGTCCATGCCAACCCCGACGCCGCGCGCGAGGACGTGGCGCAGTTCACCAAGCTGCCGATCGCGGTGCTGAAGACGATCAAGCTGTCGTGGTCGAGTGCCCCGATCAGCAAGGCGCAGCTCGACTGGTGGGTGGACGTGATGCGTGGGCAGAAGATGTTGCAAGGCAAGATCGATACCGCTGCGCTGATCCCGCCTTCGTGACGCTGGCCGCCGACTCGCTGGCCGACCGCGCGGCCCAGGCGTTGCAGCGGGACATCCTTGCCGGCGCGCTGGCCCCCGGCGCGCGGCTGCCGGTGCATGATCTCGCCGCCCGCTACGCGATCGGCGTCACCCCGCTGCGGGAGGCGCTGTCCGGCCTGAGTGCGCTGGGCCTCGTGGTCGGCGGCCGGCGCGGCTTCCGCGTCGCCGATGTCAGCCGCGAAGACCTCGCGGACATCACGCTGGCCCGGCAGGCGGTGGAGGCGGCGGCGCTCAGGCGCTCGCTGGCGCAGGGCGACGCGGAATGGGAGGCCGGCATCGTCGCCGCCCTGCACGTGCTGCGGCGGCTCGCCGGCACGGTCGAGACGCCGGCCGGTGCCAGCGCAGAATTCGATGCCGCGCACAAGCGGTTTCACGCCGCGCTGATCGCCGCCTGCCGCTCCCCGCGCCTGCTGCGCCTGCAATCGGCGCTGTATGACGAGGCGTATCGCTACCGGCGGGTGATGATGACGCGCTTCGAGGGATGGGCCGACTTCCTGCGCGGGCATGAGGCGCTGGCGAAGCCGATCCTGGCGCGCGATGCGCCGGCGGCGCTGGCCGCGCTGATGGCGCATCTGGCCTCCACCCTGCGCTACGTCTATCCGGACGAGCAGCGTCGATGACCGCGCCGATCGCCCTGCGCAATGTCGGCCTGACGCTCGGCGGCAAGCGCATCCTGGACGGCATCGATCTCGAAATCGCGCGCGGCAGCTTCACCTGCGTGGTCGGGCCTTCCGGCTGCGGCAAGACGACGCTGCTGCGGCTGGTCGCGGGCCTCGTGCTGCCCACCGAGGGGGAAGTGCAGATCGGCGGCACGCGCGTCGTCGCACCGCGCCGCGACGTGGCGGTGGTGTTCCAGGATTATGGCCGCGCGCTGCTGCCCTGGCGCACCGCGGCGGGCAACGTGTCGCTGGCGCTGGAAGCCATGGGCGTCGCCCCGCGCGCACGGCCGGCGCGTATCCGCGACCTGCTCGGCCGGGTCGGACTGGCCGAGCATGCCGACAAGTTCCCCGCGCAGATGTCCGGCGGGATGCAGCAGCGGTTGCAGATCGCGCGCTGTCTGGCGCAGCAACCCGAAGTGCTGCTGATGGACGAGCCGTTCGGCGCGCTCGATGCGATGACCCGGCAGGGCTTGCAGGACGAGGTGCTGGCGCTGGTTGGCGACAGCGGCGCGACCGTGTTCTTCGTCACCCATGATCTGGAGGAAGCGGCCTATCTCGGCGATGTGGTGATCGGACTGCTGCCGCATCCCGGCCGGATCGCGCGGCAGGTGGCGGTGAAGCTGCCGCGCCCGCGCGACCAGCTTGCCACCCGCGAGCTGCCGGAATTCCTGCGGCTGCGGCGCGAATTGTTCGACTTCATGCGGACGGCGGAGGCATGAGCGGACTTCACGCGCTGCCGCGCGCGCTCGCGGTGCCGGCGCTGCTGCTGATTGCGGCCGAAGCCGCGATGCGGCTCGGCGGCGGCACGACCAGCGATGCGCTGGCCCCGCCGTCCGCCGTGGCGCGCGCGCTGGCGATCGGACTCGGCGACGGCTCGCTGCTCGCGGCCAGCCTCGCCACGCTTGCGGCGGCCATCGGCGGGCTGATGCTCGGCGGCGCGCTGGGGCTGCTGCTCGGGCTGCTGTTCGGCACCGTGCCGGCGCTCGCCCGGCTGTTCTCGATCACGGTGGAGGCGATCCGGCCGGTTCCGGCGGTGGCGCTGATTCCGCTGGCGCTGATCCTGTTCGGCTTCGGCTACCGGCTGGAGATCAGCATCGTCGCGTTCGCGGCGATCTGGCCGATGCTGGTGTTCACCCAGTCGGCCGTCGCCGGCGTCGAGCCGCGGCTGATCGAGGTGGCGCGCGCGCTGCGCCTGCCGCTCGGCGCGCGGCTTTGGAAGATCGTGATCCCGTTCGCGCTGCCGCGGATCTTCGTCGCTTTCCGTCTGGCCGCCGGGGTCGCGCTGATCGTCGCCGTGACGGTGGAGATTGCGGTCAATCCGCTCGGTCTCGGCTACGGCATGACGATGGCGCAGCAGACATTGCGGCCGGCCGAGATGCTGGCCTATCTGGTCTGGATCGGCGTGGTCGGCTGGGTGCTGAACGTGGCGCTGCTGGCGGTGCAGCGCCGCGCCTTCGGGCGCTTCATGTGATGCGCGGACGCGGCGCGGTCTGGCAGCTCGGCAGCCTCCTGGTGTGCGTGGCGCTGATCCTGGCATGGCAGGCGGTGGCGCAGGCGCGGCTGGTCTCTCCGGTGTTCCTGCCGCCGCCGACGCGGGTCTGGGCGGCGCTGGTCCGCGGCGTGGAATCCGGCGTGATCGTGCAGAAGCTCGCCGGCACCGTGCTGCGCATGATCGAGGGATGGGCGCTCGCATCCGTCCTCGGCGTGGCACTCGGCGCGCTGATCGGCACGTCGCGCGCAGCGCGGCAGTGGCTCGGCCCGACGCTGGAATTCCTGCGCCCGCTGCCGTCCTCCGCGATCATCCCGGTGGCCATCGCGCTGTTCGGGCTGAGCAACGGGATGGTGCTCGGGGTCATCGGCTTCGGCGCGCTGTGGCCGATGCTGCTCGCCACCGTCCACGGTTTCGCGGCGGTCGAACCGCGGCTGTACGAGGTCGGCCGCGCGCTCGGCCTGTCGCGCTGGGCGGTGATCCGCAAGGTGGCGCTGCCGAGCGCCATGCCGGACATCCTCGCAGGCGCGCGGCTCGGCCTCACGGTCGCCCTGGTGCTGGCGGGCGTAGGGGAGATGCTGGCCGGGCGCGACGGGCTGGGACAATGGATTCTGCTCGCCGCGCGTGCGTTCCGCGCGCCCGACCTGTATGCCGGGGTCGTGCTGTTCGGCCTGCTCGGCTACGCCAGCGCGCTGGTGATCGGGCTGGTGGAACGCCGGGCGCTGCGCTGGCGGCAGGGATAGGGTCGGGCTATCCCGCCGCGATGGTGCGCAGCATCCGCCGCAGCCCCGCCCATTGCTGCCGGGCGTAGCCGCCACTCGCCAGCGCTTCCTCCGCCGTCGGATCGCCGGTGCGGGCATAGGCGCGGGAGAAATCCGCGGTGCCGAACAGCATATCCCACCACGGCAGCACGGCGCCGTAATTGACGCTGCGCTGCCCGGCCGCGAGCACGCCGTGATGGGCGCGATGAAACCGCGGCGAGACGATCAGCCGTTCGCCCAGGCGGCCGAACGACAGGCGCACATTGGCGTGCGACAGACTCTCGATCAGCCGCAGCAGCAGCACCAGCAGCGGGAACTGCATCGGCGGAATGCCGATCAGCAGCGCGACGGCGGTGAACCAAAGAAATCCGATCGCATCGTCCAGCAGATGGTTGCGGTCGTCGGACCAGAACGTCATCTGCCGCTGCGCGTGATGCACCGCGTGCAGGGCGTACCACCAGTCGAACCAGTGGCTCAGCCGGTGGCGCCAGTATTCCGAGAAGTCGAGGATGACGACATAGAGCAGGAAGGTCAGCACCGGCCGGCCGAGCAGGAACGGGAACAACCCCTCCAGCGTCGGCGGGATGATGCCGTGATCGGTCAGCCAGCCGCTCAGGGCCACCTGCACCTGGTAAAACAGCACGAACGTCACCAGCGGCAGCAGCCCAACCCGCGAGATGACGGTGTAGAGCACATCGACACCGACCGCCTTGCGGTCCGGCCAGCGTTCCACCGGCCGCCACTGCTCCAGCGGCAGGCAGATGGCGTAGGTCACCGCGACCTGGGCCGCGCCATAGACGGCGAACAGGGTCCAGCCGAAGCCGATCTCCTCCCACTGCATCAGGTCGAGGCGATACAGGATCGGCAGCACGATCGCCTGGTGCAGCCAGCCCGCCGCCAGATCGAAGGGCAGCGTCGGACTCATCGCCGCCTCAATCCGCGCTGGCCTGCGCCGCCGGCTCGGCCCGCGGATTCATGAACAGCCCGTGCGGCGATCGCCCGACATCGATCGTTTGCACCGCGCCGGTCGTGGGGTCGAGAATGGCGACCTTGCGCGCGAACCGTTCGGTGATCCACAGCTTGCCGTCCGGGGCGAAGGCGATGTCGTCCGGCCCGCCCGGCACCGTATAGGTGCGCCGCACCGCGAAGGTCGCGGGGTCCATCGCCAGCGTCGTCGCAGAGACCCGGTTGTTGACCCATAGCGTGTGCCCGTCCGGCGAAAGATAGAGCTGGTGCGTGCCCTTCGCCGCCTTCACCCGCCGCTCCACCTGTCCGTCGGCGGGATTGACCACGACGAACCCGTCCTCGCCCATCAGCGCCACCAGCACCCGCCCGTTCAGCCACAGCACGCCGGCCGGCACGCGGCCTACCGTCACGTCCCACTGCACCGCGAGCGTGCGCAGGTCGATCGCCACCAGCCGGCCGGTGCCTTGCAGGCTGACGAACACGCGGGCGCCATCCGGTGAATAGGCCAGGTGGCTCGGCATGGATTTCAGCGGGAAGCGCTTGACCAGCTTCAGGGTCGCCGCGTCGTACAGATCGACCTGGTTGCGCGCGAGGCCGTTGACGGTGAGGTATTTCCCGTCCGGACTGAACCAGAGCTGGTAGGGGTCGGCGCAGGGCACGCGGCGGCGCACCGCGAACGTGTCCGGATCGAGCACGAACAGCGCATTGCCGCCGGTGTCGCCCACCAGCAGATCGTGCCCGTCCGGGGACAGCGCCCAATGGTGCGGCTCCCGCAGCACCGGGATGCGGGTGATCTCCCGCCGCGCGGCCATGTCCACGACGCTGAGCGAGGCGTCGCCGGAATTCAGTACCAGCACCGCCCCCTTCGCCTGCGCGGCCGCGACCGGCGTCGCCATCAGCAGGCCGGCGAGCAGGGCTGAGAGGGTATGGCGCATGATCGGCAGGTCCCGTCGAGAGTCCCGAGGCTTATAGCATGTCATTGCCATGCCGCGCGAGCATTGCAGTGCAGCATGGGGCGCGTCGTTCGGGTTCTGCGTGTTCATGCGCCATGCCGCGAGACGAACTGAGCAAAGTTTCGGCATCTGCATCCGAATTGTCGGCCATCCGGTGCGCCGCCGGTCTGGCATGGGGTTTGCGTGCCTATTGGGCGGGCAGCCGGGGGCTGCCATTGGTCGCACAAGAAACCGCAAGGACCCGAAGATGGCTTCATTCCGCACCTGGCTGCGCGGCGCGGCACTGGGCGCCGCCGCACTCGCCGCCGTCCTGCTGCCCGGCGCCGCGCGCGCCGAGGATACGATCAAGGTCGGCATCCTGCACTCGCTTTCCGGCACCATGGCGATCAGCGAAACCACGCTGAAGGACGTCATGCTGATGCTGATCGACGAACAGAACAAGAAGGGCGGCCTGCTCGGCAAGAAGCTGGAGGCGGTGGTGGTCGATCCGGCCTCCAACTGGCCGCTGTTCGCCGAAAAAGCGCGCGAACTGCTGACCGTGGACAAGGTCGCCGCCGTGTTCGGCTGCTGGACCTCCGTCTCCCGCAAATCCGTGCTGCCGGTGTTCGAGGAGCTGAACGGCATCCTGTTCTACCCGGTGCAGTATGAAGGCGAGGAGAGCAGCAAGAACGTCTTCTACACCGGCGCCGCGCCGAACCAGCAGGCGGTGCCCGCGGTCGACTACCTGATGGGCGAGGAAGGCGTGAAGCGCTGGGTGCTGGAAGGCACCGACTACGTCTATCCGCGCACCACCAACAAGATCCTTGAAGCCTATCTGAAGAGCAAGGGCGTCGCCGACAGCGACATCATGATCAACTACACCCCGTTCGGCTTCTCCGACTGGCAGAGCGAGGTGGCGAAGATCAAGCAGTTCGGCTCGGCCGGCAAGAAGACGGCGGTGGTATCGACGATCAACGGCGACGCCAACGTGCCGTTCTACAAAGAACTCGGCAACCAGGGCATCAAGGCGACCGACATCCCGGTCGTCGCCTTCTCG
>JAKAZX010000164.1 GCA_021826485.1 Pseudomonadota bacterium
GGCGGTGCGATTCCGCCGCGGCTGATCCGCGACTTCGCGATCCCCGAGCGGCTGCTGGTCGCGCGGGCGCGCGCGGCGCGCATGATCTCCCCCGCCGGCCGCGCGGTGGAGATGCCGATCGAGGGCGGGTTCGTCGGCATGGTGGACCGCGAGGTGTTCGACGCGTTCCTGCGCGACCGCGCGGCGGCGGCCGGCGCGGCCCTGCGCACCGGCACGTTCCGCGGCCTGGCCCGCGACGCCGACGGCACCGCCGTCGTCCAGTACAACGATGCCGAGGGCGTGGCGCAGGCGGTGCGGGCGCGCGCCGTGGTGGGCGCCGATGGCGCGCTGTCGCAGGTGGCGCGGCAATGCGTGCCCGGCGCCGGCCGGGCCCGCCACGTGTTCGCCTATCATGAGATCATCCGCTCGCCCGAGCCGGGCGATGCCGGCTTCGACGGCGATCGCTGCGAGGTCTGGTACCAGGGCCGCATCTCCCCCGATTTCTACGGCTGGGTGTTCCCCCACGGCCCGACGACCAGCGTCGGCAGCGGCTCCGCCCGCAAGGGGTTCGCGCTGCGCGGCTCGGTCGCCGCGCTGCGGGCGGCAGCGGGGTTGCACGGCCGGCCGACCCTGCGGCGGGAAGGGGCGCCGATTCCGCTGAAGCCGCTGCGCCGCTGGGACAACGGGCGGGACGTGGTGCTGGCCGGCGATGCCGCCGGCGTGGTCGCGCCGGCCTCGGGGGAGGGTATCTACTACGCCATGCTGGGCGGGCGGCTGGCGGCCGGGGCGGTGGCCGGCTTCCTGGCCACCGGCGATGCGCGCGCGCTCGCCGGCGCCCGCCGCCGCTTCATGCGCGCGCATGGGCGGGTGTTCTGGATTCTCGGCATGATGCAGTGGTTCTGGTACGCCTCCGACCGGCGGCGGGAGAAGTTCGTGGCCCTCTGCCGCGATCCCGACATCCAGCGGCTGACCTGGGATGCCTACATGAACAAGGAACTGGTGCGGGCGCAGCCGGCGGCCCATGTGCGGGTCTTCTTCAAGGACCTGGCGCAGTTGCTGGGGCTGCGGCCGGCATGACGGCGATTCCCCGCCAGCGCGGCCTGGCAGTGGCCGTCGCCGCCGGATCGGCCGTCATGGTGGCGATTCTCGGCGGTCTCGCGACCGATCTCAGCCCCTGGTACCGATCGCTGCACCGGCCGGACTTCCAGCCGCCGGACTGGTTGTTCGGCCCGGCCTGGACGGTGATCTTCGCCTGCACTGCCGGCGCCGGGCTGCTGGCCTGGCAGGCGAACCCGCCGATGCGCGCCTGGGCGCGCATCGTCAGCCTGTTCGCCGTCAACGGGCTGCTCAACATCCTCTGGAGCGTGCTGTTCTTCCGCCTGCACCGGCCGGACTGGGCGCTGACCGAGGTGGTGCCGCTCTGGCTGTCCATCCTGGGGCTGATCGTGCTGATCGCCCCGGTCTCGCGCCGCGCCGCGTGGCTGCTGGTGCCCTATCTGCTGTGGGTCGCCTTCGCGGCCACGCTCAATCTCGCCGTGGTCCGGCTCAATCCCGTCTGAGCGGCGGGGCACCGCACGCCCTTCTCCCCCGCGGGCGGGGGAGAAGGACGCAGTGCGGCGGGACGGCGCGTCAGACCTTGAGGGGGTTCATCCGCATGTCGCCGACCAGCGCGATGGCCGGCAGGCAGATCAGCAGCAGCGCGAACAACAGGCCCATTTTCAACCCTTTCGATCAGGACAGGGACAGTTCGGTCTCCGCAGGGCGATAATGGGGCGGCAGGCCGGCGGTTCCCGACGCCTGCAATTACACGCAACTGCCGGCGGCGCAGAATAAAACCGGCGCTACCCGAACACCCGCAGCACGCCTTCCCCGATCAGCAGCACGGTGGCCGCCCACAGGAACGCCGAGAGCCAGTTCGCCACCTGGAACACAGTGGCGGGCATCTCGAACATGCCGCACAGCAGCGGCACCGTGGCGCGCAGCGGGCTGAAGAAGCGGCACAGCACGACGCTCATCGCGCCCCAGCGATGGAAGAACCGCTCACCGCGCGGCATCAGGGCCGGATGGCGGGTGAACGGCCACATGTGCCGGGCGCGGTCCTTCAGCCGCAGGCCGAGCACATAGGACACCCAGTCGCCCAGCGCCGCGCCGATCGCGACCGCGAGCCAGACCGGCCAGATCGACACGTCGCCCATCTTCACCAGCGCGACGATCATCGCCACCACCAGCGAACTCGGCACGACCAGCGAGACGAAGGCGAGCGACTTCAGGAAGCTCAGCACCAGCGCGATCGGCGCGACCCACGCCGCGTGCGCCTGCACGAAGGCGGTCATGCCGTGGGCAGCCGCAGGAATCCCGGCTCGGCCGGCGGTTCGGCCAGATCCTCCTCGATCGCCGTCACCTCGGCCAGCGGCGGCCCGCGGCGGCAGGCGCGCATCAGTTCCTCGACGGCCGCGGTGTCGCCGTCCACCAGCGCCTCCACCGTGCCGTCGCGGCGGTTGCGCACCCAGCCGGACAGGCCCAGCGCCTCCGCGCGCGCCACCATCCAGTCGCGGAACCCGACGCCGTGGACGCGGCCGGAAATGGTCAGGCGTTTCGCCGTCATGCGTGCAGCAACTCCAGAAAGCGCGCGGCAACAGCGATGTCTTCGCCGATCCGGCGCCGCCGCGCGAGGGCTTCTTCGTCGGTGCCCCAGAATTCCTCCTGGAACGTCTCGTCCAGGCTCGCCAGCCCATGCGCCTGTTCGGCCGGTAGCACCCGCTCGGCCAGCGCGAGGCCGAGGACGAGGCTGCCCAGCGCCGGCACCGCGATGCCGAGGGCGGCCAGACCGTAGGGGCCGATCCGCGCCAGCGCTGCCGCCAGCGCGGCCAGCGCATCCACTGGCTGCGACACGTGCATGACCCCGGTGGTCGGCAGCAGCCGCGCGCCGTGCCGTGCCGCCGCCCAGTCAAGCCAGGGCTGCCAGGCCGCCGCCTGCCGCGCCGCCAGTTCGGCCGGCGTTTCCGCGCGGTAGCACAGCAGGTCGGTTTCGCCGTAGCGCGTGAGTTCGAGCACCATCGGCTCCGGGTCCGGCGCGATGCGCACCTGCCCGGTGCCGGCAATGCGGGTCAGCGGCAGGTCGGCATAGGAAGTTTTGCCGCCCTTGCGACCGCCCGCGGCACCCCGCCATTCCTCCGCGACCGCTTCGGCGAGGCGCGGGTTGGGCAGACGCAGTTCGGCGCCCCCCGGAATGCGGACCGGCCGGTTGTCCAGCAGGATGCGCCACGCGCCGTCCAGCTCCTCGCTCCGCGCACCGTCCCAGAATCGCTGCATCGCCCTCTCCTAATGCTGCGGCGCCGGGGCGACGGCGCAGGGGTCCGGCGCGGCCGGCGGTGCGGCCCCGCCGGCCAGCAGCCCCGCCAGCGCGCCCAGCAGCGCGGTGCGCCCCGCTGCGCCGGTGTCGAGCGCGAGTTTCGGCTCGGCGAAACTGCCGCCGACCCGCACCGGCACCACCACGCCCGGCCCGACGCGCAGCATCGGCCGCAGATGCAGGCCCAGCGTCTCGGCACCGAGATCGGCGGTGCCGGCGCCCTCGATCTGCAGCCGCGGCAGATCGGCCAGCAGCCGCGCCACCGTGACCGTCCCGTCCTGCGCCGTCAGCCGCAGATCGAGGCAGCGCAGCCGGGTGCGGCCGGCGCCGCCGAGCGCGTTCTCCGGCAGCCGCGCCGCCCGCAGCACGCCGCCCAGCAGCCCGCCCAGCAGCGCATTGTCCACATCGGCGTCGCCGATGGTCAGGGTCGCGTGGCCGGTGAGGGCGGCGGCCAGCGCGTGCGGGCTGGCGCCGGCGGCGTGCAAGTCGGCATCCACCGACGCCGTGCCGTCCGCGGCGCCCGCCGCCCCCAGGGCGGCGGCCAGCGGCGCCAGCGCCAGGGACGGGGCATGCAGCGCCAGCGCCATCGGCGGCGGGCTCGCCGCCGCGTCCACGGCAAGCCGCCCATCCACCCGCCCCCCCGCCGCGGTGGCGGCCACCGGGTCGAGCGCCAGCCGCCCGCCCGCCAGCAGCAGATGGCCGGTCGCATCCGTGAAGTCGGCTCCGCCGGCCCGCAGGGTGGCGACCGAAAGTTGCAGATCGGCATCGCCGGTGCGTAGCGCGGCGAGGTCGAACGGCCGGTCCGGGATCACGTGAGCGGGATGCCGGGCCTCCGCCGGCGCGGCCGGCGGGCCGGCGGCATTCCGCCCGCCCGGCAGCGCCGCCAGCAGTGCGTCGAGGTCCAGACGCTGCACGGCAATGCTGCCGCGCACGGCCGGGCGCGGCGTGCGGCCGAGCAGAAGCTGCGCCTGGAACTGCAGCAGCGGCAGCGCCTCCGCGGCCAGCGCGACCGGCAGCGGCGCGGCGGTGAGCGGCCCGACCGCGCCGCGCAGATGCAGCCGGACCGCGCCGAGCGAGCCGGCCAGGTCCACCTGCGCCGGCTGGCGCAGATCGGGGGCGCTGAGGTCCGCGCGGTCGAGCAGCGCGCCGGGAAGCCATGCGCCGAGATCGAGGCCGGCGACATGCAGCACGAGCGCGCTGATCTCCGGCCCGCCCTGCCCTGCATCGACCAGCCGCGCAGACAGCGACAGGTCGTGCAGCCGCGGCACCGGCACCGGCAGCAGCGGCGCGAAGGCGGACAGGTCGGTTGCCGCGGCATCCGCCTGGAGCGCATAGCCCGCGCCACGCATCGGCTGCGCCACGGTGCCACGCAGCGCCAGCCGCGCGGTCGGCCCCTGCAGCACCAGTTGCACCGGGAAGGGAGCGCCGCCGCTGCCGCCGCCGCCCAGCAGCCGCTCCGGCGGCCCGGTCTCGCCGCTCAGCGCCAGCCGCCGGTCGCCGCTGACGATCTCCCCGCTCAGCACGACGGAGGCGCCGGGGGCGGCGGCGACCGCGTCCAGCCGGGGGATGGCGATGCCGGCGCCGCGCCAGGCCACCCGGCCCTCGGCGACATGCACCGCCTCGACCGCGAAATGCAGCCGCCTGCCGGCGGCGGGCGCTGCCGTCGCCGGGCGCGCGGTGGCGGGGCCGGCGAGCCGCGGCGCGGCGGCGGCGGGCGTGAGGTCCAGGTCCGGGCGCAGCAGGTCCAGCCGCACGATGTCGAGTTCGCCGGTCAGCAGCGGCAGCAGGGCGATCCGCGCTGCCAGCCGCGCCAGGGCGAGGCGCGCCCCGCCATCGGCCGAGCGGAAGGTGATGTCGTCGGCGATCAGGCTCGGCGGCAGGCCGAAGCCGATGCGGATCGGTCCGCCCAGATCGAGTGTGCCGCCGGTGGCACGGTCCAGTGCCGCGACGATCGCCGGCTTGAACCCGTTGGGGTCGATCAGCAGGGCGGCAGCGACCGCGCCGGCCGCCGCCAGCGCCAGGACGGCCGCCAGCAGCGCCACGGCGCCGAGCAGCAGGCCCAGCACGGGGCGGCGGCGGCGTCTCATGTGCGTCGGGGCGGGCAGGGCGGCGCGGCGGTGAAGCCGAGGGCGCGGAACGTGGCGGCCATGTGCGGCGGCAGCGGCGCCTCCACCGCCAGCACCCCGCCGGCCGGGTGCGGCAGCTCCAGCCGGCGCGCGTGCAGGTGCAGCAGCGGCGACAGCCCCTCCATCGGCAGCGCGCCATAGGCGTCATCGCCCAGGATCGGCGCGCCGATCGCGGCGCAATGGACGCGCAACTGGTGCGTCCGGCCGGTCTGCGGCAGCAGTTCCAGCCAGGCGAGCTTGCGCCCGGCATGGTCGAGGGTGCGGTAGTCGGTGATGGCGCGCACGCTGTCCGGTTCGTCGGCCGCGGCCGGGGCAACGCGGGCGCCGCCGGGGCCGGGATCGTGCCGCAGCAGCGCCATGTCGATCCGCCCGGCGACCGGCACCGGCCGGCCGAGCACCACCGCCCAGTAGGTCTTGGCGACCGCGCGGGTGCGGAAGGCGGCGGCGAGGCGGGCGGCAACGCCCTGGGTGCGCGCCACCACCAGCACGCCCGAGGTGTCGCGGTCCAGCCGATGCACCAGCCGCGGCCGCGGATCGCCGAACGCCGCCAGCATGCCGTCCAGATGCCGCTGGATGCCCGGTCCGCCCTGGGTCGGCAGGCCGGGCGGCTTGTTCAGCACGATCACCTGATCGTCGCGGTACAGCACCATGCGTTCGAGCGCTTCGCGGGCGGTCGAATCCGGGGCGGCGGGCGCGCGGGCCGGGGCGGCGGCCGGGGCGTCGGGCAGCTTCGGGATGCGCACCGACTGGCCGGGCGCGAGCCGGGCCGAGGCGGCGACCCGGTGCCCGTCCACGCGGATCTGGCCGGTGCGGCACAGCCGCTGGATGACGCCCTGCGTCAGCCCCGGGAAATGCCGCCGCAGCCAGCGATCGAGGCGGATATCCGCCTCATCCTCGGCCACCGCGCGCAGGCCCGCCCCGCTCATCGTGCCGCCCGCAGCCGCGCCCAGTAGGCGAGGCGCTTGGCCACTTCGCGCTCGAACCCGCGCTCCACCGGGCGGTAGAGGGTGGGACGCTCCATGCCCTCGGGAAAGTAATTCTGGCCGGAGAAGGCATCCGCCGCGTCGTGATCGTAGCTGTAGCCCTTGCCGTAGCCGAGCCGTTTCATCAGCGAGGTCGGGGCGTTCAGGATGTGCGATGGCGGCATCAGGCTTCCGGTGGCGCGCGCCGCCGCCTGGGCTTCCCCGAACGCGACATAGGCGGCGTTCGATTTGGGCGCGGTGCCCAGATACAACACCGCCTGCGCGATCGCCAGTTCGCCCTCCGGGCTGCCCAGCCGCTCATAGGCCTCCCACGCCGCCAGCGCCTGGCCGATGGCGGCGGGATCGGCGAGGCCGACATCCTCCACCGCGAAGCGCACCAGCCGCCGGGCGACGTAGCGCGGGTCCTCCCCGCCGGCGAGCATCCGCGCGAACCAGTAGAGTGCGGCGTCGGCATCCGAGCCGCGCAGGGATTTGTGCAGGGCGGAGATCAGGTTGTAGTGCTCCTCCCGATCCCGGTCATAGAGGGCGGCGCGGCGGGCCAGCAGGTCCGCCAGGGCAGCGGCGTCGAGCGCGTCCGGCTGCTGCGGCACCGCGGCGATCTGCTCGACCATGTTCAGCAGGTAGCGCCCGTCGCCATCCGCCATCGCCCGCAGGCTCGCCCGCGCCTCCGGCGTCAGGGGCAGCGGTCCACCCAGCGCATCCTCCGCCCGCGCCAGCAACTGCTCCAGCGCCGCGTCATCCAGCCGCCGCAGCACCAGCACCTGACAGCGGGAGAGCAGGGCGCCGTTCAGCGCGAAGGACGGGTTTTCCGTGGTGGCGCCCACCAGGGTGATGGTGCCGGTTTCCACCACCGGCAGGAAGCCGTCCTGCTGGGCGCGGTTGAAGCGGTGGATCTCGTCCACGAACAGCAGCGTGCCGGCACCCCCGGCGCGCCGCCGCGCCGCCTCCTCGAACGTGCGCTTGAGGTCGGCGACGCCGGAGAACACCGCGGAAAGCTGCACGAAGGCGAGGCCGGCGCGGTCTGCCAGCAGCCGCGCGATGGTGGTCTTGCCGACCCCCGGCGGACCCCAGAGGATCAGCGAGGCGAGGCTGCCGCGCGCCAGCATGCGGGTGAGCGTGCCCTGCGGACCGACCAGATGGTCCTGGCCCACGACCTCATCGAGCGTGCGCGGGCGGAGCCGGTCGGCGAGCGGGGAGGGAGCGGACACGGTCTGCATGTCGGCGATCCGGGGCGGCGGTGCAATCCCGGCCCGGAACCTGCCCCCGCATCCTCAGCCCAGCCCGCCGGCGCATCAATGCGCCGGCGTTAGCCGCCGAGGGCGCGGGCGATCTCCAGCGGCTTGGCGCCGTCAATGCGGATGCGCGCGCAGGCGGCGGCGAAGGCATCGAGCCCGTCGGTCATGCGGCCGAAGATGTTGCAGGGTGTCCAGCCGAGCGGGCCGAAGATGCGGCCGCCATCGGCGTAGAACATGCCGATCTCCCACAACTCCTCCGTCAGGCCCTTCATCATTCCGCGGGCCTGGTAGAACCACAGGCAGTCGCCGGCGACGGGAAAGCAGGTCTGGTTCTCGACCGGGATCGCCCGCGGGTCGAAATTCTGCGCCTCGGGCGGCAGGCCGAGCATGATCTCAGGCCCGGCGAACATGGCGTGCATCGCGGTGATGCGCACCGGCTTCGCCAGGGCGTCCCAGATGGTCGCGCAGGTGCGCGGCGCCGCGTCGTCGTGCAACTGCACGAGGCCGCGCACGCCGCTGTCGAGAAAGGTGAAGGACAGAGCCCGTCCGGTCATGATCCGCGGTCCCCCGAATTTGGCTTACGTGGGGAGGTCGGA
>JAKAZX010000165.1 GCA_021826485.1 Pseudomonadota bacterium
GCAGCAGGAACAGATCAAGAGCGGCGCGCTCACCGGCTCGCTCGGCCAGCAGCCGTTCCTGCAAGGCTTCTACCCGGTGGTGCAGCTCTATCTGCAGCTCGACCGGCATATCAGCGCCGCCAACCTCGACACCCGCGCGCAGCTTGTCACCAAGGACAACGTCGCGCAGGTCGGCAAGCGGTTCGAGAACTGAGCGCGGCATGACCGACGCGCCGGCGCGGGCGGGCGACACACGGCGCCTGCCCGCGCTGCTGTTCGGCGGATGGGAGGCCGGGCTGCTCGTCTTCATGGCCCTGCTCTATCTCGCCGGGCTGTGGATCAACCCGCGCTTCTTCGGCTCCGCCTCCGCGCTGTTCGCGGTGCTGCGCGACGCCTCCGTGTTCGGCGTGCTCGCGGTCGGCAGCACCTTCGTCATCGTCAACCGCGAGCTCGATCTTTCGGTCGGCTCGACCGCCGGGCTGTCGGCCACCGTGTTCGCGGTCGCCTTCGCCACTTCCCGCTACGATCTCGGGCCGACGGCGGCGGTGCTGAGCTGCCTCGTGCTCGGCGTGGTGGTCGGGCTGATCAACGGCGTGCTGGTGACGATCCTGCAAGTGCCGGCCTTCATCGCCACGCTGACCATGCTGTTCATCGGCCGCGGCCTGGTGATCGGGCTGACCGGCGGCGACAATATCGGCGTGACCGAAAAAGCCGCGCAGTATCCCGGCCTGTTCGCGCTCGGCGACGTGAACCGCTTCGGCTTCAACAACCAGATCGTGATCTTCCTGGCGGTCGCCGCGATCGGCGCCATCGTGCTGGCCTATACCCGCGTCGGCTGGACCACGATGGCAACCGGCGGCAACGAACAGGCGGCGCGCTATGCCGGCATCGCCACGCGCTTCGTGCGCATGCGCTCCTACCTGATCTCCTCGGTCTGCGCCGCGCTCGGCGGGCTGATGCTGGCGTTGCAGAACAAGGGCGTCGATTCGTCCTACGGCCTGGGGGCGGAGCTGATCGCCATCGCCTCCGTCATCGTCGGCGGCGCCGCGATCACCGGCGGGCGCGGGCGCATGCTCGGCTCCTGCATCGGCGTCGTGTTCGTCGAGCTGGTGGACAAGGTGCTGCGCGAAGGCGTGCCGATCACCCGCGTGATCGACGTGGGCGGTGAGAAGTTCTCGGTCGCGGCGGTGGCGCAACTACCGCCGGGCGCGGTGCCGGCCGCGCTGGGCGTGATCCTGCTGATCGCCGTTCTGATCGAACCCTGGCTAGTGCGGCGCCGCGTGGTCGCGCGGCTGTGGGCGCGGCTGCGCGGGCGCACGCCGCCGCGCGCGCTGGAGATCGGCGGCATCGCGCTGATCGCGCCGGCGACGCGCGGTACCATCGTGCAGGACCGCGCGCTGCACGCCCGCTGGCCGATGACGTGGCTGCACCGGCGCGATGCGGCGGCGATCCTGCTGGCGGTGGCGCTGTGGCTGTTCGGCATGTGGGCGCGGCCGGATTTCTGGGGCGGGCTGGACAACAGTTTCACCATCCTGCTTGCGTTCTCGGAAGTCGCGCTGCTCGCCATCGGCATGACCTTCGTGATGGCGGCGGGCGACATCGACCTGTCGGTCGGCTCCGTGCTGGCGCTGTCGGGGGCGACCGCGGCGTTCCTGATGCACGAAAGCGGCATGGCGCCGCTGCCGGCGGTGCTGATCGCGCTCGCCGTCGGCGTGCTCGCGGGCGTCATCAACGGCTGGCTGACCACGCGCATGCGCCTGCCGTCGTTCATCGCAACCCTCGGCATGTTCTACATCGCCCGCGGCCTGGGCGCGACGATCGTCGCCGGGCGGCAGCTTTCCGGTTTCCCCGAGCAGTTCAACCTGATCGGCCGCAACGTCTATGAACTGCTGAGTGCGCTGGGCGTCGCGCCGCAGGGCGGTTTCGCGCTGGCGCTGGCGCGGGCGGTCAGCGTGCAGACCATCTTCGTCGTGCTGGTGGCGATCGGCGCCGGCATCGTGCTGGCGAAGATGCCTTTCGGGCAGAAGGTGCTGGCGGTCGGCGGCAGCGAGCGCGCCGCCGCCTATGCCGGCATCAACACCGGCCGCGTGCGCTTCACCGCGCTGGTGTTCGCATCCGTCTGCGCCGCCTGCGCCGGCATCATCTACATCGCCTTCTACCGCAGCTTCAACCCGACCGCCGGGCAGTTGCGGGAGCTGGACGCCATCGCCTCCGTCATCATCGGCGGCGGATCGGTGTTCGGCGGCTATGGCACCATGCTCGGCTCGCTCGCCGGCGCCATGGTCATCACGCTGATCCGCACGCTGCTGTCCCTGCAAATCCGCTTCGCCGACGGCAGCGTGTTCGTGCTGCCGCCGCAGTGGCTCAACGTGTTCATCGGCGGCATCCTGATCGTCGCGGTGATCGGCGACATCTGGCTGCGCCAGAACAACATCCTGGCCCGGCTGCGCGGCGCGCGCGGCACCGCCCCGCCGACCCCGGGCAAGCTGATCGCGAGGGAAAGCGCATGACCACCCCCGTCGTCGAGATGCGCGGCATCGGCAAGGCTTTCGGCCCGGTCATCGCGTTGCAGGACGTGTCGCTGCACCTGATGCCGGGCGAAATCCTCGGCCTGGTCGGCGACAACTCCGCCGGCAAATCGACGTTGATGAAAATTCTCACCGGCGCCTACCAGCGCGATGGCGGGGACGTGCGCATCGACGGGCGGGAGGTGCATTTCCGCAGCCCGCACGAAAGCCGCGCGCTGGGCATCGAGATGATCTATCAGGACTTCGCGCTGTGCGGCAACATGGATGTCGCGCAGAACATCTTCCTCGGCCGCTGGCCGCTGCGCTGGGGTCTGTTCGTCAACCGCCGCCGCATGTACCGCGATGCCGAGGCCGACCTCGCGCGGCTGAAGGTCGATGTCAACTCGGTGCAGCAGAAGGTGGAAAGCCTGTCGGGCGGCCGGCAGCAATCGGTGGCCATCGCGCGTGCCGTCTCCTTCGCGCCGAAAGTGGTGATCTTCGATGAGCCGACCGCCAACCTGTCGGTGACGGCCACCAACCGGATGCTGGAGACGATGAGCGAGCTGAAGCGCCAGGGGGTCGCGCAGATCATCATCTCCCACCGGCTGACCGACATCTTCGCGGTGGGCGACCGGGTGATGGTGCTGAAGCGCGGGCGCGGCGTCGGCGACCGCTACATCCGCGCGACCAATGAGCGCGAGGTGCTGGAACTGATCGTGTCCGGCACGCCGGAAACCGCCTTGACGGCGGAGGAGGCGCAGCGCCGCGCGGCGTGACTGATCCGGAAAAGGGAGGGCGCGATGAACCGATATCTGACGACCGCCTTGCTGGCCGGCGGCGCGCTGCTGTTCGGCGTGCGTGGCGATGCGCAGCAGCCCGCCGCCCCGGGGCGGACGGCATTGCAGGCGATCGTCGCGCCGGACCAGTTCAGCATCCCGGTCCCCATCTCCCCGGCCATCCGGGCGGGCCGGCTGGTGTTCGTCGCCGGAATGCCGGGCTTCGACAGCAGCGGGCGCATCGCTGCGGGTGATTTCGCGGCGCAGATGCGCCAGGCCATGACGAATATCACGCAGGTCCTGGCGGCGGCGGGTGCCGGCTGGGACCGGGTGGCGAAAGTGGATGTGCTGCTGACGCGGGCCGGCGATTTCGCCGAGATGAATCGCATCTATGCCGGATTCTTCCCCGACCGCCGGTATCCCGCGCGCACCACGGCGATCGTCGCGGCGCTGCCGCAACCCACTTCCCTGATCGAAATCGACTGCGAAGCAGTGCTCGATTGACCCTGCCCGCCCGCTTGCATCGCTTGCCGACCTGGGCAACAGGGGTCCCTTCGGAACGGAGTTGACGATGCCCCCTGCCCCCGCGCCGCGCCTCGGCGGCCATGTCCTTGCCGATGCCCTGCTGGCCCAGGGCATCCGCCACGTCTTTGCGGTGCCGGGCGAGAGCTATCTGGATGTGCTGGACGGGTTCCATGCGGTGCGCGACCGCCTTCACCTCGTCACCTGCCGGTTCGAGGCGGGGGCGGCCCACATGGCGGAGGTGTGCGGCAAGCTGACCGGCCGGCCCGCCGCCGCCTTCGTCACGCGCGGGCCGGGCGCCTGCCATGCCGCGATCGGCGTCCACGTGGCGATGCAGGATTCCACGCCGATGCTGCTTTTCGTCGGCCAGATCCCGTTCGCCGAGACCGACCGCGAAAGCTTCCAGGAGGTCGATTACCGCCGGATGTTCCAGCCGCTCGCCAAATGGGTGACGCAGATCGACGATGCCGCGCGCATCCCCGAACTGGTCGCGCACGCGGTCGATGTCGCCACCTCCGGCCGCCCCGGCCCGGTGGTGATCGCGCTGTCGGAGGAGATGCAGAAAACCCGCGTCGCGGTGCCGGACCTGCCGCCCACGCCGCGCGCCCTGGCGCATCCCGATCCGGCGGCGCTGATCCGGATGCAGGAAATGCTGGCGGCCAGCCGCCGGCCGCTCGCGATCCTCGGTGGCAATTGGGGCCCGGCGGCACGCGTGGAACTGGCGGACTGGCTGCGCGGACGGGACATCCCCGTCACCGTCGCGTTCCGCCGCCAGTCGCTGTACGACGGCACGGCGGAGAACTACGCGGGCGATCTCGGCGTCGGCTCCGACCCCGGGCTGGTCGCCAAGGCGCGGCAGGCCGATCTGGTGCTCGCCTTCGGCACCCGGCTGGGGGAGGCGGTGACGCAGGGCTACACGCTGTTCGATGCGGCCGGCGCCACGCCGATCGTGCATGTGCATCCGGACCCGGCGGAAATCGGCCGTGTGTTCCGCGTCGCCCTCGGTATTCCCGCCGATCTCGACGCATTCGCCGCGGCGCTGGTGCGCCTGCCGCCGGTGCCGGTCGCGTGGCGGGACTGGACGCAGGCGCTGCGCGCGCAGCGCCTCGCCTCCTATGCGGTGCCGGCGTATCCGGGGCGGCTGAATGTGGCGCAATGCCTGCGCGAGCTGGAAGGGATGCTTGCCGACGACGCGGTGATGACCTGCGATGCCGGCAATTTCGCCACCTGGCCGCCGCGCTTCATGCATCTCCGGGCGGGCCAGCATTTCCTCGGCCCGACCAACGGCGCGATGGGCTACAGCGTGCCGGCCGCGGTCGGCGCGGCCATCGCGTTTCCCGGCCGGCAGGTGGTGGCCTTCGTCGGCGACGGCGGCGCGCTGATGACCGGGCAGGAAATCGCCACCGCTATCCATCACGGCGCTGCACCGATCGTGCTGGTGTTCAACAACAACATGTACGGCACGATCCGCATGTACCAGGAACGCGCCTATCCCGGCCGCGTCGTCGGCACCGCACTGACCAACCCGGATTTCGCCCGCTATGCCGAGGCATTCGGCGCGCATGGGGAGGTGGTGGAGGAAACCGCCCAATTCGCCCCCGCCTTCCGCCGCGCCGCGGCGAGCGGCCGGCCCGCGGTGATCGAGCTGCGCACCGACCCGGACCAGATCACCACCCGCAGCACGATCGCGCAGTTGCGCCCGCATTAGCGGCGGCGACTCCATTCCCTCTCCACCCCCAGGGGTGGAGAGGGAGGGTTTTGCCGGCCCGCCCAATCCCCTTGGGGCCTTCCTTCACACACTCTCACGCCATGATGTTCGCCCCGCCATCGACATAGACCGTGGTGCCGGTCATGCGCCGCGCATAGGGTGTCGCCAGATAGGCGCAGGCGAAGCCGACATCCATGATGTCCACCGGCTCGCCGACCGGGGCGCGCTGCAATTCGTCGGCCAGCAGCAGGTCGAACCCCTTGAGGCCGGAGGCGGCGCGGGTCTTCAGCGGGCCGGGGGAGATCGGATGGACGCGGATGCCGCGATGGCCGAGTTCATAGGCCAGATAGCGGCATGTCGCCTCCAGCGCCGCCTTCACCGGCCCCATGACGTTGTAGTTCGGCACCACGACATGCGCGCCGTGATAGCTCATCGCGAACATCGTGCCGCCCTCGGTCATCAGCGGCGCCGCGTGGCGGGCCATGCGGATGAAGGAATGGCAGGAAATGTCCATCGCGGTCGCGAACCCCTCGGCCGAGCAGTCCAGCAGGCCGCCTTGCAGATCGTCGCGCGGCGCGAAGGCGATCGAATGCACCAGGCTGTCGAGCCGCCCCCAGCGCACGCGCACCGCATCGAACACCGCCGCCATCTGGTCCGCATCGGTCACGTCCAGCGGCAGCAGGATCGCCGCGTCCAGCGCCTTCGCCAGCGGTTCCACGAACGGCCGCGCCTTCTCGTTCAGATAGGTGACGGCAAGTTCGGCGCCGAGTTCGCGGAACGCCCGCGCGCAGCCATAGGCAATCGAGTGCTCGTTGGCGATGCCGACCACCAGGGCGGTGCGGCCGGCGAGCGGCGGGTTGGGAACGGCAACGGTCATGACGGCTCCTTCGCGCGGTCGTGCAGGTCGCGCACATGCTCCGCGATCATGCGGTTCTCATCGGTCGGGATCACCCAGGCGGAGGGCCCGGGGCCGGCGGCGCTGATGCGCGGGCCGCCGGCCTCGTTCGCCGCCGCGTCGATCGCGAAACCCAGCCAGCGCAACTGCCGCAGCACCGCTTCGCGCACCGGCGGGGCATGTTCACCGATGCCGGCGGTGAACACGAAGCCATCGAGGCCCCCCAGCACCGCCGCCAGCGCCCCGGCCTCGCGCACGATGCGGTGCACGAACAGCGCCACCGCCTCGCGCGCCGCATCGTCCGCGCGCGCCAGCAGCACGCGCATGTCGCTCGATAGGCCGGAGACGCCGAGCAGCCCGCTTTCGCTGTACAGCAGGTGCTCGACCGCATCCGGCGTCATGCCGCGCTCGCGGATCAGATAGAGCACCACGCCCGGGTCGATAGCGCCGCAGCGGGTGCCCATCATCAGCCCGTCCAGCGCGGTGAAGCCCATCGTGGTGGCGACACTGCGCCCGCCGTCCAGTGCGCACATGCTGGCGCCATTGCCCAGATGCGCGACGATCACGCGCCCGCCGGCGATCTCCGGCGCCACCGCATGCAGCCGCCGGGCGATGTATTCGTAGGAGATGCCGTGGAACCCGTAGCGCAGCACGCCCGCATCGCCGAGCGCGCGCGGCAGCGCGAACAACTGCGCCAGCCGCGGCTGGGTGCGATGGAAGGAGGTGTCGAACACCGCATACTGCGCCACCGCCGGCGCCGCCTTCGCCGCCGCGCGGATCGCCGCCAGCGCGTGCGGCTGGTGCAGCGGCGCCAGCGGCACCAGCGCGTCCAGCGCCGCCAGCACCGCAGCGTCGATGCGCACCGGGGCGGCGAAGTCCTGCCCGCCATGCACCACCCGATGGCCGATCGCGGCGACATTCCGCTCCCCGGCATGGTGTGCGACCAGCCAGTCGTGGATCACCTGCATGGCCGCGTCGTGGTCGGCGACACGCTGCGGATCGAGCGCGCGGTCCGCCAGCCCCGGCACGGACAGATGCGGGGCGGTGCCGATCCCCTCCACCTGGCCGTGCGGCCCTGCTTGCAGGTCCGCGCCGAAGACGGAAAACTTGATGGAGGAGGAGCCCGCATTGATGACCAGGATCACGCCGTCCACGGCATCACTCCGGGGTCTTGCTGAGCGGGCGGCGGGCATGCGCGTAGATCGCGGCGACGGCGGCGCTGGCCAGCCGCGTGCGCACCGAATCCGCCCGGCTGGTCAGGATGATCGGCACGCGCGCGCCCAGCACCAGGCCCGCCGCCTCCGCCCCTGCCAGGAAGGTCAGTTCCTTGGCCAGCATGTTCCCCGCCTCCAGGTCCGGCACCAGCAGGATGTCGGCATCGCCCGCGACTGGAGAGACGATGCCCTTGGTCGCCGCGGCTTCGCGGCTGATCGCGTTGTCGAAGGCCAGCGGCCCGTCCAGCAGGCCGCCGGTGATCTGCCCGCGCTCCGCCATCTTGCACAGCGCCGCCGCGTCGATGGTGGAGGGGATCTTGGCGCTCACCGTCTCCACCGCCGACAGGATCGCGACCTTGGGCAGGGCGATGCCGAGCGCGTGCGCCAGCCCGATCGCATTCACCACGATGTCCACCTTCTCCATCAGCGTCGGCGCGATGTTGACCGCGGCGTCGGTGATCAGCAGCGGCTTCGGATAGGTCGGCACGTCCATCACGAAGACGTGGCTGATCCGCCGTTCGGTGCGGATGCCGGCCGCGTGATCGACCACCGCTTCCAGCAATTCGTCGGTGTGCAGGCTGCCTTTCATCAGCGCCGTCGCCTCCCCCGCGCGCACCAGCGCGACCGCCTCGGCGGCGCTGGCATGGC
>JAKAZX010000166.1 GCA_021826485.1 Pseudomonadota bacterium
CGATGTCTTCCGCTTTCCATCGCTCCATCCTTTCAAGGCTTGGAGCCTCCGGCAAACCCAGCGGTTCATTAGCCCGCAATCTCGATTGGTTGCGGGCTTTTTGATGCAGGTCAGCGGGCGTCTTCGCCGCATTGCCCGGCCGGGTGACGGTGGCGGCCATCGGTCTGGTGTGAAGGGGCAGACCGAGCCTCAGCTCCAGGCGCGCGGGCGCAGCCCGGCATGGAACCAGCTTACCATCGAGTAGATGTCGTACACCGGCAGTCCCAGCGCCGCCCGCAATGCCGCCGCATAGGGCGGCATGTTGGTGCATTCCAGCACGATCGCACCCACGTCTGGATGCTGCGCCACCAGGTCGCGCCCGGCCGCCAGGATGTCCTGTTCGGCCAGGGTGGCATCCAGGTCGTCCTTCTCGGCGCGGATCAGCACGCGATAGAACTCGCGCCCGCCTTCGGTGCCGGCCACGGGCGTGTCGGGCGGCACGCCGGCGGCGGCAAGATGCGCGGGCGTCAGCGTTGCGGCGCACACCGTCACCAGCCCGACCCTGCGGCCCGGCGGCAGCAGCGCCTGCACCCACGGCACCTGCATCAGCGAGGAGGTTGCCACCGGCACGCGGACATGGGCCGCGAGCTGCTGTTGGAACAGCGACAAAAAGCCGCAATTGGTGGTGATCGCCTCGGCGCCGAGTCTCACCAGTTCCTCCGCTGCTTCGAGGAACGCCGGCAGCAGGCCCCGCGCCCCGTCCAGCACCACGCGTTCGGGCGAGGCGCCGCGCACCACCCGATACAGCACCGGGAACGGCCAAGTGCCGGCATTGCCCATGTCGCCCGGGATGCGCGCAAACCGCGCCTCCAGCATCAGGATGCCGAGCGGTGCGCCATAGACAGCCTTGCCGCCGCGCGCGATCATGCCGCTGCCCGCCGCTCATAGGCCTGCACGAAGCGCGTGGCGGGAAACAGGATGCAGAAGTAGATCAGCGCGATCACGGTATAGACCTCCAGCGGCCGGTAGGTATCGGCGGTAATCATCGTGCCCTGGTACAGCAGGTCGGGCACGGCGATGGTGGACACCAGCGACGTGTTCTTCAATTGCGTGATCGACTGGTTCATGAACGGCGGCACCATGCGCCGCACCGCCTGCGGCAGGATCACCAGCCGCATCATGACGCCGGGGCGCAGGCCCAGCGCGCGCCCCGCATCCCACTGCCCGCGGTCGATGGACAGAATGCCGGCACGGAAGATCTCGGCGTAGAATGCACCGGTGTACAAGGCCAGCACCAGCGTTGCCGCCAGCCACGCCGGCATCCGCACGTCCAGCAGCACCGGCAGCGCGTAGTAGAACCAGATGAGCTGGACCAGCAGCGGCGTGCAGCGGAACACCTCGATCAAGGCGACCAGCGGCGCGTTGACCAGCCGCGATTTCGACAGCCGGCCAAGCCCGATCAGCAATCCCAGCAGCAGCCCGAGCGCGATGGTGCCGGCGGTGTAGGCGAGGGTGTACAGCAGGCCGCCCCACAGCAGCGGCACGTATCGCAGCAG
The DNA here is from genome assembly GCA_021826485.1 of Pseudomonadota bacterium. Taxonomy (GTDB): domain Bacteria; phylum Pseudomonadota; class Alphaproteobacteria; order Acetobacterales; family Acetobacteraceae; genus JAFKFJ01. The sequence continues at coordinate 1,536 of JAKAZX010000166.1, forward strand.
GATGGCGAAGTTCCATTGGTAGTGCATCGGATCAGAACGTGATCTCGGGCGACAGATCATCCGGCCGCACGCCGAGCTTCTCCAGCCCGTTCAGCATCCATTCGCGGATCTGGCCGATCCCGCGGTTGAAGTCGAGCCAGGCATTGAGCACCTCGACGAAGCGCGTATCCGCCTCGCGGCGCACGCCCAGGCTGGTCGGCAGCGCCACCAGCGGGCCGGTGAGCAGGTGGTACGGCCCCAGGCTCGGGTTGCGGGCGATTGTTGCCAGCCCCAGGAGTGCGGCCTGGATCAGCACGTCCGCCCGGCCGGATTGCAGCGCGAGCGTCGCGGAATCGCGGTTGGGAAAGCCGAGCAACTGGGCCTTCGGCGTGAAGCGGTGGGCGCAGGTGTCGTGCAGGGAGCCGATATCGAACGCCACGCGCAGCTCGGGACGGTTGATGTCGGACCATGTTTTCGGCGCCAGCCCGCCTTTCGCGAGGCAGCCGTACGGATGCACGATCAGCGGATGGGTGAAGCCGATCGACAGCGCCCGCTCCGGCGTCGGGTTGAGCGCGAACGCCAGATCGACCTTGTCGCTCTGGAGGTCGAGCACCGAGTTGCCGTAGGTGCTCTCCACATACTCCAGCTTCGCGTCCCAGACATGGGCGATGCTTCTGGCCATCTCGATGGCCGCGCCGCTCCAGCCGCCGGTAACGATGTCCTTGAAGAAATATGGCGCCTCGCCGGGCAGCACGGCGATGCGCAGCACCTTACTGCGGGTAATTCGCACGAACGTGCTGTCGCCGCTGGTTTCGGCGCTGGCGGTGGTGAACAGGCCGGCAGCCGGAAGGAGGGCGGCGGCGGCGGCGAGCGTGCGGCGGGTGAACGGCGTGTTCAAGGCGATCTCCTTCAGGCCGGGGGGCGGTGATGGGCGAGCACGCGGAAGCGGGTTGCGGCGAACGGTGCGATCGGGATTTCCGGTGTCCGGCCGCCCAGAATCTGCGCCACCAGCCGGGCGGTGCGCGGTGCTGCGGTCAGGCCGACATGGCCGTGCCCGAAGGCATGGATCACATCCGCGCTGGCGCGCGAGCGGCCGATGCAGGGCAGGCCATCCGGCGTGCTCGGGCGATGTCCCATCCATACCTGCACACGCTCCGCCGGCAGGTCGCGGGGAAGGGCGGGGAAGGTCCGCAGCAGATGGTCACGCAGGATGGCGGCGCGCCGCCAGTCGGGCGCGGCGTCGATCCCCGCGATCTCCACCTGTCCGGCGCAGCGCAGGCCGCCATCGGTCGGCGCAATCGCCATCTTGCCGTCCGATGGCATCAGCGGCAGTCGCGGCATCGCCTCCGGGTCCTGGATCACGGCGTGATAGCCGCGCTCGCTTTCCAGCGGCAAACGATCGCCGGCGGCGGCGGCCAGCGCGCGGGAATGGATGCCGGCGGCGATCACCGCCGCATCGCAGGCCAGTTCCTCCGCGCCGGTCAGCACGGCGTGCAGCCGGCCGCCGATGATGCGCAGGCCGGTGGCGCGCAGGCGCCGCAGCGTCGCCCCCTCCCGCTCAGCCGCCGCCACCAGGGCGGCCACCAGGGCGCCGGGATCACGGCACTGCCCGGCTTCTTCCACCAGCACGGCGAAGCGGTAGCGGCGGTCCAGGTTGGGTTCGCGCTGGCGCAGTTCGGTCTCGTCCAGTTCCAGCCAGCTTACGCCGACGCTGGCGCGGACCCGCCATGCCATCGCCTCGGCCAGGAAGTCGCGGCGCTCGGGAAACAGGTACAGGCCGCCCCGCTGCTCGATCAGATGGCCGACCCCGGCCGCCTCGGCGAGGCGGCGGTGCAACGCCGGTGCATCGATCAGCAAGGGGCGCAGGGCGCGGGCGGCGGCGGCAACCCGCCGCTCGGTCCAGCCGGCGGCGAGATAGCGCAGCAGCCAGGGCGTGGCGCGCGGCAGATGGCGCCAGCGGATCGCCAGCGGCCCCAACGGGTCTGTCAGGTAGCCGGGCAGCCTGCGCCACAGCCCCGGGCCGGCTGGCGGGATGACGGACATCGGCGACAGCCAGCACCCGTTGCCATAGCTCGCCGCCTGGGCACCCCCCGGCTCGCCGGGGTCGAGCAGCGTTACCCGATGCCCGTCGCGCAGCAATTCCAGGGCCGTTGCGGCGCCGACGATGCCCGCGCCGATGACCACGATGTGCCGGCTCATCGCATCCCCGGGGCGGGGCTGTGCCTTTTCATGACGCCATGCTGCCAGCCCCGCCGCGCCGCGCCAAGCCGGGGGCGGCTACGGGGCCTCGAACCCGCTTTCCCCGGACGGCCTCACGCGGCCGCTGTTCTTGCTGCCGCTCGCCATAATGCTCGGCGTGGCCCGGCACGCCTGCGGCGTCAGTGCGCCGCTGCTCCCGAATCTGACGAACGATCCCGCTGGTTTGGCGCCTTCAAGGACGTGTGATGCCGGGCCAGCTCTGACGCCATTTCGGCGATGGTGCCACGGAGCGCATCGGGTGCTTCAATGGTGACGGCGGTGCCCCACGTAAGCAGATGCCAACACAGCTCCTGCACACCGCCCGCGCGGAACTGCACAATGAGCGTGCCATCCGCCTCATGCATCGCATCCTGCGACGGATGGAACTGCCACCGTGCCGCCTCTGCCGCCGCCGCTGGCGTGAAGCGCAGCACTACATCGAGAGGCTCCTCCTGGAAGACGCCAAACGATTGCGCCGCATACGCCGACAGGGAAAAATCCTCCCGCCGCGCAAAGCCGCGGTCGAGCAGGTCTGCCGAGACGATGCGGTCCAGCCGCCACAGCCGCAACTCCGGCAGTCCATCGACATGCGCGACCAGCCAGCCGCGCCCGCCATACAGCAGGCCGTAAGGACACAGCAGCCGCGTCGCCGGTTCGGCCGCTCCGGGATTGGCGTAGCGCACCGCGACGAGTTGCATGCCGAGGATCGCGCGCCGCAGCACCGACAACACGCCATCCGCCAACACGGGGCGCGGGCCAGGCCGCATCGCGATACCCTCGGCTTCCATCAGCGCCGCGATATCCGGCTCGGCGCGGCGCAGCGCGTCCGGGCGCATCATCGCGCGCAGCGTGGTCGCGGCCTCGCGCAATAGCGCGGCCCGCTCCGTCTCGCCGCGCCCCTCGCATTCGCGTGCCGCCGTCTCGATCGCCGCAACCGATTCGGCGCGCGGCGCGACGACGCCGGCGAGCGCAGTGCCAGGCAGGCGCCAGCGTCGCACCCGCGCCTCGTCGTCCCAACTGTCCAGTTCTGGAAACATGGCAAGCAGCGTGTCGCGCATCCGCTCCGCCGTGCGGCGTCCGACGCCGAGCTGGCCGGCCATCTCGTCGAGCGTCAGGCCGGTGCGCGTGCCCGCCAGCAGCCGCGCAAGGCGGAACAGGTTTTCCGAAGGGCCGTAGCGCATCCCTCGATTCTGCGCCGGTCGCGCCGGTCGCGCAACCATCGCGCCGTGTCCTGAAACGGCCTCAGTCATCATGTCGCAGCTCCGCGGCCACGCGCTCCCGCGCGAGGTCGATCAGCATCGGGATGTCGCCGGCCAGCATTTCCTGCTCGTCCGGGTCGATCTGTTCGATGATCGAGGCGAGGAACACGGTCAGCACATAGACCTGATCCGCCCAGCCGGTGCGGCTGCGGTTCAGCATCTGCGCCATCCGGCGGTGCAGGCGGATGCATTTCCCGCTGTCGACCGCCTGAAGCAGCGACATGATCCGTGCCGCGTCCTGCAAGGCTGGCGCCATCATCTCGGCGATGTTCGGCATATCGTCCTCCACGGTGCGCTCAGGCCGCGGGCCGCGCGAAGCCGAGCGGGGCGCGGCCGCCGCTGCGGCCGGCGCATTCCGCCGTCAGCAGGCGCAGCAGCGCCTCCGGCTCGGTGATCTGGCCGTGCAGCACGGCCCGGCGCGCCACGACGGCGAAATCCGCCGGCGTCAGCGTGCGCAGCGCCTCCAGGCCGGCCGGGGCCGACAGGCCGAAGAACCGCCGGAACGCCTGCCGCGCCTGGCCCGCGCCCAGAAAATCGAAGCGCAGCTTCACCAGGAACCGGCGCAGGCTGGCGCGGTCCAGCCGGTCGGCGAGGTTGGTGGTGCAGGCAAACGGCAGCGGATGGCTTTCCATCCAGGTCAGCATCTCGTTGACCTGGCTGATCTCCCACCCGCGCAGCGCCTCGCCGCGGTCGAGCAGCAGACTGTCGGCCTCGTCGAACACCAGGAAGGCACCCGTGTCGCGCGCCTCGGCGAAGGCGGCGGCGATCGCCTTCTCGGTACCGCCGACATACATGTCGAGCAGATCCGACGCCCGCCGCTGCACGACCGGCAGGCCGATGCGCCCGGCGATGTGGCGCACCCAGGCGCTCTTGCCGCTGCCGGGCGGCCCGGCGATCAGGAACGACACCGCGCGCGGCGCGCCCGGCCGCGTCAGGTCGGCGTCAAGCCCCAGCAGGTCGGCATCGGCGTTGACCAGCGCGGGGTCATAGAGAGCGTCATGTTCCGGCTCGGGCAACGGCAGGCCGCCGCCGCGCACGGCACGCGCCACGCCCTCCACGATCAGCCGCGCCGTCTCGGCGTCGCCACCGGCCAGCCGCGCCGCCCGGAGCGCTGTCGCCGCCACCGCTGGCGCGGCCGGCACCAGGCGGGCGAGCCGCGCGGCATCGGCCTCGGCCAGCGCCACCCCCTCCGCCTCGCCCAGGCGGCGCCAGAGCACGGTGCGGGTGGCCAGGTTGGGCATGCGCAGCTCCAGGCACATGGTCATCCGCCGCAGCACCGCCGGGCCGAGGGCGGCGATGTCGTTGGCGGTCCAGATCACCGGCGCGGCCATCCGCTCCAGCAGCCGGTGCATGAAGACGCGGGAGGTGATCATCGGCGGGCCGAACCCGGCGCCGCAGTGGACGAACAGGTCCTCCGCCTCGTCGAACAGCAGCACCGTCCCGCCCGGCTGGGCGAGACGCTGGGCCAGGCGCAGCCCGGCCAGACGCTCGTGACGCGACGGCTCGCCGCCGTCCTCGTCCGCCTCCCCGACCGGGCGCAGCCGTGCACCCACCTGGGCGGCGAGCGTCGCCGCGAAGGAGGTCTTGCCGGTGCCGGGCGGGCCGTAGAGCAGGATGTTCACGCCGTCGGCGCGCGCGGCGAGCGCGGCGCGCAGCATCTTGGCGGCCACCTCCGCCTCGCAACCGAGATGCGCGAACGCCTCCCACGGCAGCGGCTGCGCGGGGCTGCTGCCGAGCAACTGGTCGAAGAAGTCCGCCTCCGGCAGCACGTCGCGCCGTACCAGCGCCAGCAGTTGCGACAGCACGACGAGGTCGTTGTCCCGTTCGAGATGCAGCAATCCGCTGGCGAGCAGCCGCGCGTCGGCCTGCAGCCGCGTCGCGATCTCCGCCGGCTCGGCATCGAGCAGCAGCGCGAACAGCCCGATATCGCGGTGCAGGCGGGTGATACCGCTGCGGCACTCGCTGAGGCAGTCGAACAGCCGTTCGACGCGCTGATCGATGAAGTAATGCAGCGCCAGGGCGAAGATGTTCGCCTCCAGCGCATCGAAGCCGAGCCGCGCGGCGATGGCTGCGATCCAGCTTGCGGCCGGGGTGCCCGCCGCATCCGGCAAATCGGCCCCGGCATCCGCCAGGAGCGATTGGATCGCGCGCCACCACGGCGCGGGCAGGCCGCGACGGCGCGGGATATCCCGCTCCTCCTCGGGCAGCGCCGCCGCGGCCAGGCCGAGGCTGGTGCCGTTCGCCGCCAGCCAGCCGGCCAGCGCCGCCGCCTCCGGCATGCGCCGGTCGATGGCGGCGTGGACGTTGCGCGCGCAGGCCAGCGCGAGATGCGTGCCAGCGGTACTGGCACGCCACAGACGAGGGCGAAGCCGTTCGTGGGAAGGGCTCATGTCGATCACTCTGGAACGGGCGGGGAAAGGGGATACGACGTGGCTGCGTCAGAAGCGGACGGATCGGCGCGGCAGGGCGCGGGCTGCGTCGCTGCGCAGCCGGGCCATCGGGATGACCCGCGCCGCAAGGGCGGGATCGCCGAGACCGATCTCGATCGCGATCAGCCCGTCGCGGCGGAGCTGCGAGCAGACGGCCAGCGTGACGCCGGCATGGACGATCTGCAGATGCGCCATCTCGATGCCCTCGCCGCGGCGGGCAATGGCCCGCCACGCCGCCAGGGCGGCGTTGCGCAATTCGGCGCCGAGCGCATGACGCGCTTCAGCCGACGGGGTGATGACGACGGGCGCCAGGACACGGAACATGCTGACCTCCTCAGGATGCGCGGCTCGCCGACGCGTCCCGGACACAATCCGGGCATCAGCGATACCTGCGACTTCCTCGGAGTTAAGGTCGGGTTCAGAGTGTCATTGGTGCATCGCACATGTATCCTATTGGCACGCACTTGTCCAGGGGATGCGAGCGGCGTTGCCCTGGAACATGCCCGATCAGCACGACACGGCGGGACGTAGCGGTCGAACCGCTCATGCCACTCCGCGCCACAGGAGTTCGGCCCCGAGCGCCAGGAGGCCGGCGAAGAAGCACCGCCGGAAGATCTCGGGGCGCACCCGCGCCCGCAGCAGCCCGCCCAGCCCCATGCCGGCCAGGGCGGGCAGTACCGCCAGCAGCGAGGCCCCGGTGGCGGCGAGCGGCAGTGCGCCGTGCAGCGCGAGGCCGGCCGCGAGC
>JAKAZX010000167.1 GCA_021826485.1 Pseudomonadota bacterium
CACCATGAACACCGATTCGCGGCCGATCAGGGCCTGATGGTAGTCGCCGGGCTTGGGCACCTGGCTTTCGTGCCCGATATAGACCCAGGCCCGGCCGAAGATGCGCTCCATCTCCAGCTCGAAGATCGCCGGGTCGGTATAGACCGAGCGATGTACGCGATCCGGCTCCACCAGCCGCCCTATCCCGTCGGCGACATGCATGTCCATCGGCAGCCTCCCTGTCTCGTGCCCGCGATGTTATCCGCTGTTGCACGCCGGATACATGCCTGAAACACGGCCACCCTAAATCGGCGGCTGACGGACATGACCGATGACGGAGATTGCCCCGATGCCGAACCTGCTTCCCCGCCGCCTGCTGGCCGGCGCCGCCGTGGCGGCTTCCCTGCTGGCGCCGGTGCTGGCGGCCCGGCCGGCGCATGCCTGGTGGGTGCGCGGCGGCCTTTACGTTCCCCCCGTGGTGGTCGCCCCGGCCCCGGTGGTCGTGCTCCCGCCCCCCGTGGTGGTGGCGCCCCCGCCGCGCGTCGCCTATGTCGCCCCGCCGCCGCCGGTCGGCCGCTGGGTGCCGGGCCACTACAACTGGCGGGGCTTCTGGGTCCCCGGCCACTGGATCTGACGGCGGCTATTCGGCGGCGAGCTTGCCGGCCTTCAGCTTCAGCCGCTCGTCGTCCGGGTTGTTCGGCTCCGGCGGCATGCCGCCGCGGGGCTTGGGGTCCGCCTCGTAGCGGAAGCGCGGTTCCTGGTTCCAGGGGCCGCGCTGGTCCATGCCGTTCTTCGACAGGTCGAAATACACGTCCACCGTATCGTCCGGGGCCACGTTGCCGAAGATCGGGTCGGTCAGCTTGCCGAGCTTGCTGAGCGCCTGCATGAACATGGCGGTATGCGACACCTCGCGCGTCAGCAGATGCGTCAGTGTCCGCTTGCTGCCGTCGTCCGGCGCCACCTTGATCAGCGCCTCGTAGGTCTGGCGCGCCCCGGCCTCCGCCGCGATGTCGGCGCGCAGGTCGCGCACCACGTTGCCGCCCTCGTTGATATAGGCAGCCGTCCAGGCCTGTCCCTGGCTGTCCACGAAATGCGGGCCGACGCCGCGGACGCGGAACAGCGGGGAGGCATAGGCGTCGGTCTGATCGACGGTGCGGGTGTGCAGCTCGATCAGCTTGCCGACCATTTCCAGGTGTCCGAACTCCTCCAGCGCGATGTCCTGGAGCATGTCGCGGATGCCGGCATCCTCGACGTGGAAGGACTGCACCCAGTATTGCAGCCCGGCCGTCAGCTCTCCGGTGGCGCCGCCGAACTGTTCCAGCAGCAACTGGCCGAAGCGGGGATCCGGCCGGTCCACCTTGACCTGGCCGATGAGTTCCTTGCGATGGTAGAACACGGCTGCCTCCTTCGCAGTGCTGCCGCGGCCTGAACGGCTTGCCGCGCCGGCGGGTTGCGCGCTCTACTGGCGGAACGGCTGGACGGGAGACGAACTGTGCGCTGGTCACGCATGATGACGATGCTGGACGTGCATGCGGAAGGGGAGATCGGGCGCGTCGTCACCGGCGGCGTGCCAGCCATCCCCGGCGCGACGATGCTGGACAAGCTGCGCCACATCAACGAAGTGGACGATTGGATCCGCCGCTTCACCGTCTATGAGCCGCGCGGCACCGCGCACATGACGGTCAACCTGCTGCTGCCCCCGGCGCGGCCGGAGGCGGCGGCGGGGTTCCTGATCCTGCAGGCGGACCGCGCGCATGCCATGTCCGGCTCCAACGCCATGTGCGTCGCGACCGCGCTGCTGGAGACCGGGATGGTGGCGATGCAGGAGCCGGAAACGCGCTTCGCGCTCGACACGCCGGCCGGACTCGTCGGCGTCACCGCGTCCTGCCGTGACGGTCGCTGCGAACGGGTGACGCTCGATATGGTGCCGAGCTACGCGCACGAGCTGGACGTGACGCTGGACGTGGACGGCATCGGCGCGGTGCGGCTGGACATCGCGTTCGGCGGCGTGTTCTACGCGCTGGTCGATGCCCGCGCCGCCGGGCTTGCCATCACGCGCGACAATGCCCGCGCGCTGGTGGAGGCGGCGAGCCGCATCAAGCGGGCGGTGAACGCGCAGGTGCGCGTGGCGCATCCCGACCTGCCGGGCATCGACAGCGTCAGCTACGTCATGTTCTGCGACCGTGATCGTGCCGACCGGTCGATCCTGCGCGGCTCCACCATCGTGCTGCCCGGCCGCTGCGACCGCTCGCCCTGCGGCACCGGCACATCCGCGCGGCTCGCCGTGCTGCACGCGCGCGGGGAGATCGCGGTGGGCGAACGCCTGCGCTCCCGCTCGATCATCGACAGCGAGTTCACCGCGCTGGTCGCGGGCGAAACCCGCGTCGGCGGCCGGCCGGCGGTGCTGCCGCGGATTTCCGGCCGCGCCTGGCTGTTCGGCGTGCATCAGGTCGGGCTGGACCCGACCGACCCCTATCCGCTGGGGTTCACGCTGTCCGACATGTGGGGGCCGGACGTGGCGGTGACCGCCTGACGCGCCCGCTCAGTGCAGGCGGGGCGCGCGCAGGAAGCGGGCGCGGTCGGCGGTTGCCACATGCACCGCCATCGGCGTGCCGTCCCGCGCGAGGTTCAGCCGCACCGTGACGCCGGCCGGCCCGCTCGCCCACAGCTTGCGCCACAGCGTCGCGAGGTCGCCCACCTCCTCATCGCCGATGCCGACCACGCGGTCCCCCGGGCGCACGCCGGCGCGCTCGGCCGGCCCCTCATCGGCCAGCCCGCCGACCACCAGCCCGCCCTCACCCTCCATCACGAAGGCGCCGAGCCAGGGGCGGGGCGGCGCCTTGACCCGGCCGAGGGTGAGCAGATCGTCCAGCACCGGCGGCAGCAGGGAGGCGGGGACCGACATGTTCAGATCGTGCCGCCGCCCGCGCCCGTCGCCCTGCTGCATGATCAGCGAACCGATGCCCAGCAGCCGGCCATCCGCCCCGATCAGGCCCGCACCGCTCCAGAACGGATGGGCGGGCGCGGTCAGGATCGCCTCGTCCAGCAGATATTCCCAGTAGCCGGCGAATTCCTGCCGGCCGATCACCTTGGTCTCCACCGCCCGTTCGCGCCCGCCGCCGCCCGCGGCCATCACCATCTGCTGCCCGGTCCCGGCACCGTCGGCGCCGCCGATCTCCAGCGCCGGCAGGCCGAGCCGGCCCAGCGCCTGCACCAGGCCGAGCCCGGTCGTCGCGTCCACCGCCACCGGGTGGCCGGGGGTGGCGCGCCCGTCGGCGCCGACCAGCCAGACCGATTCGGCCTCGGTGATCAGGTAGCCGATGGTCAGCACCAGCCCATCCTCCCGGATCACGGCGCCGCTGCCCATCCGCTCGGTGCCCAGCGTGCCGGCGGTGAAGGCGTCGGCCGGCACGTTGGCCCGGAGGCCGACCAACCCGCGCAGCGCGCGCTCCAGGTCGAACGAATAATCGTCCGGATCGGGCCGCAGATTCGGCGGGATTTCCCAGTCGGGCGTCTTCATCGGGGCCTGGCATCCTTGGGGCCTGAGCAGCGGCCATAGCGCCAGCCGGACCGCGCGGCAACGCGGACGGCGCCGCCGGACCGACCCTCACGTTCGCGTGACGGGGGAAGGCAATACTCTGGCAAATCGCGCGGTCGTGTCATAGCACCGTGCCGGCTTCGCGCGACCACGGGAGTTGCGTCCTTTGAATCTGCTGACGCGGGTCGTCCTGGTCATCGCCGTGGCACTGCTGCCTCCGCTCGCGATGCAGGGGTTCAACGAGGTGACGCTGCGGGCCGCGCGGCGCGACGAGGTGCGGCAGGAAGCACTGCGCGACGCCCGCACGCTGGACGCCGAGCTGGACGCGATCATCGCCGGGGCTCGGAACGCTCTGGTTGCGGCTGTCGCCATTCCGGCCATCCGGGCGGCCGATGCCGCGTCCTGTGAGCCGCTGCTGCAATCGGTGTTCGCCGACCTGGCCTTCCTGCGGGAAGCGCGGCTGGTCGGCGACGACGGGCGGGTGATCTGCGCCACGGCGCCGCAGGCGGACGGCATGGACCTGTCCGCCGCGCCGGAGGTCCGGCAGGCGCGGGCGCGCGGCGAACTGGCGCTCGGCGCCTTCACCCGCAGCCCGCTCGACCGCCACGCCGAACTGCCCGTCGCCTATCCGGTGCGCGGGCTGGCCGGGCCGGGGCCGGTGCTGGTGGGCGAGATCGATCTGGACTGGCTGCGCCGCCGGCTGACCGGCCGGCTGCTGCCCGAGGGCGCGGCGATGACGGTCGCCGACCGCGATGGCACCATCCTGGTGGCCGTTCCGGATGCCGCAGCGGTCGGCGGACCGCTCGGCCCGGTCCTGCGGCCGTTGCTGGATGCGTCCGCCCCGGCCATCGACGTGCGGCCGGGGCCGGACGGCGTGCCCCGCGCGGAAGCGGTGCTGCCGCCGGAGCGCAGCGGCAGCGAATTGCTGGTCAGCGCCAGCCTGAGCACCGGCCCGGTCTTCGCCGCCGCGGATGCCGCATCGGCCCGCAGCTATGCGCTGATCGGCGGCGGTTTCCTGGCGGCGCTGGCGCTGGCGGCCTGGATGGCCCGCGGCATGATCGCGCGGCCGATGCACGTCATCCTCGCCACCGCCGAACGCTGGCAGCGCGGCGACATGGCGGCGCGGCTGCCGGCGCCGCACCCGCGCACCGAGTTCGGCCGCATCGCCGGGGCGGTCAATGCGCTGCTGGACGCGGTGGCCGCCGGCCAGGCCGGGCTGCGCGAGCGTCTGGCGGAATTGCGGGCGATCTATGACGGCTCGCCGGTCGGCCTCGGGTATGTCGATCCGGACATGCGCTATGTCACCGTGAACGCGCGGCTGGCGGAGATCAACGATTGCGCGGCAGCGGCGCATCGCGGCCGGACGGTGCGGGAGGTGCTGCCCGCGACCGCCGACCGGATCGAGCCGGTGCTGCGCCGGGCGCTGGCCGGGGAGAAGATTCCGCCGCAGGAGGTCAATTCCGCGACCGAGGCGGCGCCCGGCCTGAAGCGCCGCCTGCTGGTCAGCTACCAGCCGGTCGTGGCGCCCGACGGGGCGGTGCTGGGCGTGGTGATCGCGGTGCAGGAGATCACCGCGCTCCGCCAGGCGGAGGCGGCGCTCCGCTCGGCGCTGGAGCGCGCCAACGCCGAGCTGGGACAGCGCGTCGCCGAGCGCACCGCCCAGTTCGAGGCCGAGGTGCGCGAGCGCGAGGCGGCGCAGGCGCAGTTGCAGCAGGCGCAGAAGATGGAGGTGATCGGCCAGCTCACCGGCGGGGTGGCGCATGACTTCAACAATCTGCTGACCGCGATCGTCGGCAACCTGGAACTGGCGATGGCGCGCAGCGCCGGCCGGCCCGACATCACCCGGCTGCTGGCCGGCGCGATGCGCTCGGCCGACCGCGGCGCGGCGCTGACCCAGCGGATGCTCGCCTTCGGCCGCCGCCAGTTCCTGCGCCCGCAGCCGGTCGCCATCCCGGCGCTGCTGGACGGTATGTGGGAGCTGCTGACCGGCAGCATCGGCCCGGCGGTGCGGCTGGAGGTCGAGGCGCCGGCCACTCTGCGGCCGGCCCGGGCCGACCCGAACCAGATCGAGCTGGTGATGCTCAATCTGGTCGTGAACGCCCGCGACGCGATGCCGGGGGGCGGGCAAATCCTGATCAGCGCGGCCGAGGAACGGGTGTCCCCGGGCCAGCCGCATCCGGCGGCGCTGGTGCCCGGCGACTACGTCCGCATCGCCGTCCGCGACAGCGGCGAGGGGATGGATCAGGACACGCTCGCCCGGGCGTTCGAGCCGTTCTTTACCACCAAGCCGGTTGGCCGCGGCTCGGGCCTCGGCCTGCCGATGGTGCAGGGGGTGGTGGCGCAGTCCGACGGCGGCGTGGCCATCCGCAGCACACCGGGGCAGGGAACGACGGTCACCGTCTGGCTGCCTTGCGCCGACACTGATGCGTCCGCCCCGGCCGTTCCCCCGCTGACGGTGGTGACGGTGGCGACCACCGACGGGTCGGGCCGGCGGATCCTGCTGGTGGACGACGATGACGACGTCGCCGCCTTCGCCGCCATCTGCCTCTCCGATGCCGGATACGTGGTGCGCCGGGCCGCCAGCGGGGTCGAGGCCCTGCGGTTGCTGGAGCAGGGGGCGCCGCCGGACCTGATGATCGCCGATCTGGGGATGCCGGGGATGAACGGCCTGCAACTGGCCGTCGCCGCCCGCCAGCGCTTCCCCGCGCTGCCAATCCTGATCGCGACCGGCTATGCGGCCGAGGATGCCGACGCGCGCGGCACGCTCGACCTGCCGGTGCTGGCGAAGCCCTTCAAGGCCGCCGACCTGCTCGGCCGGGTCGCCGAGCTGCTCCGCGTCGCTAGCTGCGACGCGCGCCCAGCAGCCGCCCTTCCCGAATCGCCTGCGCCACGATCGCTGGCAGGTGCTCGCTGAGGTCGCAGGTGAGTTCGTCGCCAGTCATCCCGGCGCGCCCTGCCATCCGCGCAACCTCGGCATCGCCCAGCACCGCATGGAGATGATGCGGCGGAATGCGACGCGGCTTGCCGCTGTCCCGCCAGCTTCGCACCGCTTCGCCGAACCCGGCCTGCTCCAGCCGGGCCAGCAACCGTTCCAGCGCGATCGGCTGTGCCTTGGCCGGCGCGATCACCTCGCGGATCGCCTGCACGCGCGCCATAGCAATCGGCCGCCGGCCATCCGCCAGCCCCGCGACCATTGCATCGACCAGTTCCATCTTGCCTTCCCCCGCCTTTTGACGGCGACCGTGCAACGCGCGGCGGCGTTGAAGGTTCGCCGTTCAGCGGGCGAAATCTCACGCCGGCGCAATCTTGGCGAGTTGACCTGACGCGGCGGGGCGGCGTGGAACAGCGTGACGCCGCCGGCGCTTTGGCGCAAACCCCCGGCGGAGCGTGCTATGCGGGCCATCGTCTTTCGCGGCATCGGCGACATCAGGCTGGAGGAGGTACCCGACCCGCACATCCAGGACCCGACGGACGCGATCGTGCGCCTGACATCCTCGGCGATCTGCGGCACCGACCTGCATTTCGTCCGGGGCACGTTCACGGCGATGCAGCCGGGAACCATCCTCGGCCATGAGGGGGTCGGCGTGGTCGAGCAGGTCGGCCATATGGTCCGCAACCTCGTACCCGGCGACCGGGTGATCATCTGTTCGACCATCGCCTGCGGTGCCTGCAGCTACTGCCGGGCCGGCTATTACGCCCAGTGCGACAATGCCAATCCGCACGGACGCCGCGCCGGCACCGCGTTCTTCGGCGGACCGGCGCCGACCGGCCCCTATCCGGGGTTGCAGGCCGAACGTGCGCGCATCCCGTTCGCCCATGTCGGCCTCGTCAAGATCCCCGACGAGATCAGCGACGATCAGGCCATCCTGATGTCGGACATTTTCCCCACCGGCTACTACGGCGCCGACATGGCCGAGATCGGTGACGGGGATACGGTCGCGGTGTTCGGCTGCGGCCCGGTCGGCCAGTTCGCCATCGCGTCGGCGAAGCTGCTCGGCGCCGGCCGCGTGTTCGCGGTCGATGGCCATGCCGACCGGCTGGACATGGCGCGTCGGCAAGGGGCCGAGGTGGTGAATTTCGAGCGGGAGGACCCGGTGCAAACCATCCTGTCGCTGACTGGCGGCATCGGGGTCGATCGCGCGATTGATGCGGTCGGCGTGGATAAGGCGGAGCAGTTCGCCGAGGAGGTGCGGCAGGTCGCACCGGACGCCAACCCGAAGGGCGGCCAGTGGCAACCGGGCGATGCGCCGAGCCAGGCCATCGCGTGGGCGGTGGAGGCGCTGGCGAAGGCCGGGACGCTATCGGTCATCGGCGTTTACCCGCCGGCGGCCACGATGTTTCCGCTCGGGATGGCCATGAATAAAAATCTGTCACTGAATCTGGGCAACTGCAATCACCGCAAATACGTTCCCAAACTCGTCGAGCTGGTGCGGGCCGGCGTCATCGACCCGGTGAAGATTCTCACCAGGACCGAACCGCTGACCAATGCGATCGACGCCTACAAGGCGTTCGACCGGCGTGAGCCGGGATGGCTGAAAGTGCGGCTTGATCTGCAAGCTGCCGCGGAGTGAACGGGATTCCCATGCAAGCAACGTTGAAAGCGTCGGACACGG
>JAKAZX010000168.1 GCA_021826485.1 Pseudomonadota bacterium
CCTGTTCGCGCCGATCCGCGACTGGTTCGCCGAACTGCCGGAAAGCCGCGCGCGCGGCTACAAGCCCGGCCGCTTCAGCTTCAACGTCAAGGGCGGCCGGTGCGAGGCATGCCAGGGCGACGGAGTGCTGAAGATCGAGATGCACTTCCTGCCCGACGTGTTCGTCACCTGCGACGTGTGCAAGGGCCGGCGCTACAACCGCGAGACGCTGGAAGTGAAATTCCGCGACAAGTCGATCGCCGACGTGCTGGCGATGACGGTCGATGAGGCGGTGCCGTATTTCGCCGCCGTGTCGCGCATCCACGACCGGCTGAAGATTCTCCAGCAGGTCGGCCTCGGCTATATCAGCCTCGGCCAGCAGGCGACGACGCTGTCGGGCGGCGAAGCGCAGCGCATAAAGCTGTCGAAGGAGCTGGCCCGCCGCGCCACCGGCCGCACCCTCTACATCCTCGACGAACCGACCACGGGACTGCATTTCGAGGACGTGCGCAAGCTGCTGGAGGTGCTGCACGCGCTGGTCGAGCAGGGCAACACCGTCGTCGTCATCGAGCATAATCTGGAGGTCATCAAGACCGCCGACTGGATTCTCGATCTCGGTCCCGAAGGCGGCGACGGCGGCGGCCGCATCGTCGCCGCCGGCACGCCGGAGCAGATCGCCGCCGCCGAGGCCAGCTTCACCGGCCGCTTCCTCGCGCCGCTGCTGGAAGCCAAGAAGACGCGGCGGCGGGCCTAGCGCCGGTGCGCGACTCCCGTGACCCTGCCTGCCAGGTTCGCTGACTGGTTCGCCGCCCGCGGCTGGCGGCTGCGGGCGCACCAGCAGGCGGTGCTGGAGGCCGCCGGGCGCGGCGAAAGCGTGCTGCTGATCGCGCCGACCGGCGGCGGCAAGACGCTCGCCGGCTTCCTGCCCAGCCTGATCGACCTTGCCGCCGCGCCGCGCGCCGGGCTGCACACGCTCTATGTCAGCCCGCTGAAGGCGCTGGCGGCCGACATCGCGCGCAACCTGATGCGCCCGGTGCAGGACTTGCACCTTCCCGTCAGCATCGCGACCCGCAGCGGCGACACGAGTGCCGCCGAGCGCAAGCGCCAGCGGGAGGCACCGCCGAACATCCTGCTGACCACGCCGGAAAGCCTCGCGCTGCTGATCTCGCTACCGGAAGCGGCGGCGATGTTTGCCCCGCTCGCCGCCGTGGTGATCGACGAGGTGCATGCGCTGGCCGGCAACAAGCGCGGCGACCAGTTGGCGCTCGGCCTCGCCCGGCTCGCGGCACTCGCGCCGCACGCGCGACGCATCGGCCTGTCGGCGACCGTCGCGCATCGCGACCCGCTCGCCGCCTATGTCGCACCGGATGCCGCTCCGGCCTCGGTGCGCGTCATCACGGCGGCGGCCGGCGTGGCGCCGGACATCACCATGATGCTGCCGCAGGACCGGCTGCCCTGGGCGGGCCATATGGGGCTGGCCAGCGCGCCCGACATCCTCGCCCGCATCCGCGCCGCCGGCACCACCATCGTGTTCGTCAACACCCGCGCGCAGGCGGAGCTGCTGTTCCAGGAACTGTGGAAGCTGAATGCCGAGACGCTGCCGATCGCGATCCATCACGGCAGCCTGGAGCCGGAGCAGCGCCAGCGTGTCGAGCAGGCGATGGCGGAAGGGAAGCTGCGCGCGGTGGTCGCGACCTCCTCGCTCGATCTCGGCATCGACTGGGGCGGCGTCGATCAGGTCTTGCAGGTTGGCGCGCCGAAGGGCGTCAGCCGGCTGCTGCAACGCGTCGGCCGCGCCAATCATCGCATGGACGAGCCGTCCCGCGCGGTGCTGGTGCCGGCCAACCGGTTCGAGGTGCTGGAATGCGAGGCGGCGATCCTCGGAGCCGCCGCCGGCGAACTCGATGGCGATCCGCCGCGCCCAGGCGGGCTGGACGTGCTGGCGCAGCACATCCTGGGCGTCGCGTGCAGCGCGCCGTTCCACCCCGACGACCTGTACGCGGAAATCCGCCGCGCCGCACCGTATGCCGCGCTCGCACGCGAGGATTTCGACGACGTGCTGCGATTTGTCGAGGATGGCGGCTATGCGCTGGCGAGCTATGAACGCTGGCGCCGGCTGTTCCGCGACTCGCAGGGCCGCGTTCACGTGCGCAGCGACCGGATTGCCCGCCAGCACCGCATGAACATCGGCACCATCGTCGAGGAACCGATGCTGAAGGTCCGGCTCGGCCCGCGCGGGCCGATGCTCGGCGAGGTGGAGGAGTATTTCGCGAATCTGCTGACGGTCGGCGATACTTTCATGTTCGCCGGGCGCCTGCTGCGGTTCCTGCGCCTGCGCGAGACCACGGTGGAGGCGGAGCCGGGCGGTGATGGCGAACCGATGGTGCCCGCCTATGCCGGCGGGCGCCTGCCGCTGACGACCAATCTTGCCGATCGCGTGCGCACCATGCTGCAAGCGCCGGAGACGTGGCAGGCGTTTCCCGCGCCGGTGCAGGAATGGCTCGGCGTGCAGCGCGCCGTCAGCCGTCTGCCCGGCCGGCACGACCTGCTGGTCGAGACGTTTCCCCGCGGCGACCGCTGGTATCTCGTCGCCTATTGCTTCGAGGGCCGCAACGCGCATCAGACGCTCGGCCTGCTGCTGACGCGGCGGATGCAGCGCTTCGGCTTCCAGCCGCTCGGCTTCGTCGCCACCGACTACGTGCTCGGCATCTGGAGCGCGGTTCAGCCGGCCGATGTCGCACGGCTGTTCGAGACCGACATGCTGGGCGACGACCTTGAGGCGTGGCTCGCGGAATCTTCCGTGATGCGGCGGACCTTCCGCAACGTCGCGGTGATCGCCGGGCTGATCGAGCGGCAGCATCCGGGGGCCGAGAAGTCGCGCCGGCAGGTGACGGTGAATTCCGATCTGATCTACGACGTGCTGCGCCGCCACCAGCCGGACCACGTGCTGCTGCGGGCGACCCGCGCCGATGCCGCCGGCGGGCTGACCGATCTCGGCCGGCTGGCCGCGATGCTCGCCCGCGTGCAGGGCCGCGTGCGCCACATGGTATTGTCACGCGTCTCGCCGCTCGCCGTGCCGGTGCTGCTGGAAGTCGGGCGCGAAAGCGTGCGCGACCGCGGCGACGATGACGACCGGTTGGAGGAAGCGGCCCTGGTCGCCGAGGCGCTGGGCGAGGCGGAGCCACCGCCGCTGCGCGTCCCGCGCGTGCTGCGGGCGAATCTCGCCCGCCGGCCTTTGCCTTCTTCGCCGCGGCAGGGCAGATTGCTTCTATGAGCGAACCGCAAGCCGACCCGACGCAGGACCCGGTGCTGCGCCGCTTCCGCGACGCGGTGCGGGCGCTGTACGGTGACCGGCTGGAGCGCATGGCGCTGTTCGGCTCCCGCGCCCGCGGCGATGCGCGGCAGGACTCGGATTATGATGTCGCGGTGTTCCTGCGCGAACCGTTCGACTGGTGGGCGGAAGTGCAGCGCCTGAACCGGCTGGGCGACGATGTGCTGTGGGACACCGGCGCGGTGATCTCGCCAAAACCTTTCGTCAGCGACGAAATCACCATCCGCACCCCGCTGATGGGCGAAATCCGGCGCGAAGGGCTGGCGCTGTGACGCCGGAGGCAGCCTTCCTGATGGCCGGCGCGCGATCCCACCTGATGGAGGCCGGGCACCAGTTGCAGACGGCGCAACGGCCCAACGCGGCGGCGCGGGAAGCAGCCCGGCTGATCGACCATACCCACGCCCTGCTTTCCCGCCCGGACGACCCGCCTCCCGCCGCATGACGCCCGCCCCGCTGCATTTCGCCGGCGAACGGCTGCTGCTCGATCCGGCCGGGGCGATCTTCTGGCCGGCGCAGGGGCTGCTCGCGGTGGCCGACCTGCATCTGGAGAAAGGATCGTCCGCCGCTTCGCGCGGTGCGCTGCTGCCGCCGTGGGACACGCGCGCCACGCTCGACCGTCTGGCCGCCCTGCTCCGCCGCTGGCAGCCGGCGCAGGTGGTGGCACTGGGCGACAGTTTCCACGATGACGGCGGCAGTCTGCGGCTGGCGCCGGGGGATCTGGCGCGGCTCGGCGCGATGGCGGCGGCGCACCGTTTCGTCTGGATCGGCGGCAACCACGATCCCGCGCCGCCCCGCGGCATCGCCGGGGAGACGGCGGCGGAACTGCGGCTCGGCCGGCTGGTGTTCCGCCACGCGGCCCGGCCGGGGCCGGCGGGCGGGGAGCTGTGCGGCCACCATCACCCGAAGGCGCGGGTGGCGGCGCGCGGCGGCGGCATTTCCCGGCCCTGTTTCATCGCCGACGGGCGTCGGCTGATGCTGCCGGCCTTCGGCGCCTATGCCGGCGGGCTGGACGTGACCGACCCGGCGATCGGCGCACTGTTCCCGCGCGGCGGCCGGGTGTTCCTGCTCGGCAGGGACCGGCTGTTCAGCTTCCCCTACGCGGCGCTGCGGGCGGCATAGGCAAACCGGCCGGGCCGCGTATATCGGGGGAATGTCCGCCCCTGCCCTGCTGTGGCTGCGCCGCGAGCTGCGGCTGGCCGACAATCCCGCCCTCGCCGCCGCCATCGCCTCCGGCCGCCCGGTGCTGCCGGCGTTCATCCTGGACGAGACCACCCCCGGCCCCTGGGCACCCGGCGGTGCTTCCCGCTGGTGGCTGCATGCCAGCCTGACCGCGCTCGCCGCCGATCTGGCGGCGCGCGGGGCGCCGCTGGTGCTGCGCCGCGGCCCGGTCGCCGAGGTGCTGCCACAACTGCTGCGCGACAGCGGGGCGGCGGAGGTGCATGCCGGCGACCCGGTGGAACCCTGGGCACGGGCGGCGCTGGCGCGGCTGGCACCGGACGTGGCGCTGCATCTGCACCATACGCTGACCCTTCACCCGCCGGATGCGCTGCGCACCGGCGGCGGCACCCCCTATGGCGTGTTCACTCCGTTCGCCCGGGCCTGCCTCGCCCGCGGCGCGCCACCGAAGCCCCTGCCCGCCCCGGCCCGCATCCCCGCCGCCGCGCCGCCCCGCTCCGACCGGCTGGAGGACTGGCGGCTGCTGCCCAGCCGGCCCGACTGGGCGGGCGGCCTGCGCGACGCCTGGCAGCCGGGGGAGGCCGGGGCGCAGCAGCGGCTGCGGCATTTTGCCCGGCACGGTCTGGCCGCCTATGACCGCCGTCGCGACCTGCCGGGCGGCGACGGCACCTCCATGCTCTCGCCGCACCTCGCCTTCGGAGAGATTTCCCCCGCCGCCGCCTGGCATGCCGCCCCCGGCGACGGGGCGGGGGCGACGGCCTGGCGCAACGAGCTGCTGTGGCGCGAGTTCTCGGCGCATCTGCTGTTCCACCACCCGGACCTGCCGGAGCACCCGCTGCGCGCCGAGTTCGCCGCCATGCCCTGGCGGGACGATCCGGCGGCGCTGGCGGCCTGGCGGCGCGGACGGACCGGCGTGCCGATCGTCGATGCCGGCATGCGCCAGCTCTGGCACACCGGCTGGATGCACAACCGGGTGCGCATGATCGTCGCCAGCTTCCTCGCCAAGCACCTGCTGCTGCCCTGGCAGGCGGGGGAGGCGTGGTTCTGGGACACGCTGGTCGATGCCGACCTGGCCAGCAATGCCGCGCAATGGCAGTGGGTGGCCGGGTGCGGTGCCGATGCTGCGCCGTATTTCCGCATCTTCAATCCCGTCCTGCAGGGCACGCGGTTCGATGCGGACGGCGCCTATGTGCGGCAGTACGTGCCGGAGCTGGCCAAGCTGCCGGACCGGCTGCTCCACGCGCCCTGGCAGGCGCCGCCGCTCGACCTGGCGGCGGCCGGGGTGGTGCTGGGGCGCGACTACCCGCACCCGATCGTCGATCTGGCGGCCGGGCGTGCGCGGGCGCTGGCGGCGTTGCAGACGGTCACGGCGGCGCGGGCGTGATCCCGCCGGGGGTGGCGCTGCGGGTGGTGGGCGACGTGCATGGCGATGCCCGCGCCTTCGCCCACGCGGTGGCGACCGACCGGTTCGTGATCCAGCTCGGCGACCTCGGCGACGGCGGGTCCGACAGCGCCGCGGTGCTGCGGCGGATGCTGGCGGTGCTGGAGGCCGGGCGCGGCCTGTTCCTGCTCGGCAACCACGACGCCAAGCTGGCCCGCGCGCTGGCCGGCCGGCAGGTGCGCGTCGATGCGGCGCTGGCGGCAACCGTCGCGCAGCTCGACCCGCCACTTGCCGCCCGCGTCGCCGCGGCGATCGCGCGGGCCCCGGCCTGGTTGCGCCAGGGGGCGCGGTTGTTCGTCCACGGCGCCTTCCACCCCGCGATGCTGACCAGCCCGCCGCCGGCGGAACTGCCGCAGCAGGTCACCGGCCCGCTGGCCTGCGCCCTGTACGGGCAGACCACCGGCCGCATGCAGCCCGACGGCTTCCCCGAGCGCAGCCTGCGCTGGGTGGACCGCATTCCCGCCGGACTGACCGTCTATTGCGGCCATGACCGGCGCAGCGCCGATGGCCGGCCCTACGTGCTGCGTGGCGCCGGCGGCGGAACCGCCGTATTCCTGGACACCGGCGCCGGCAAGGGCGGGCACCTGTCCTGGATCGACCTGCCGGCGACGGAGGACTGACATGCGCCGCCTGCTGCTGCTGCTCGTCCTGCCCTGGCTCGCCGCCGCCGCGCCCTGCGAGCCGTGCAGCGTGCCGGGCGGCACCTATCACGTCGCCCTGCCGCCGCACTGGGACGGGCAGGCAAAGCTGCCGCTGCTGCTGTTCCTGCACGGCTACCGCGGCAAGGGCACCGACATCACCACCGACCCCAACATCGCCGGCGTGACCGGGGAGCAGGGCGTGCTGCTGGCCGCGCCGGACGGCGAGGCCGGAAGCTGGGGTCATGTTGGCTCCCCGCATCGCGGGCGGGACGATCTGGCGTTCCTGCACACGGTGCTGGCCGATATCGGGCGGCGCTGGCCGATCGACCGGCATGCGGTGATCGCCGGCGGGTTCAGCCAGGGCGCCTCGATGGTCTGGGACCTCGCCTGCTACGACGCCCCGGAGTTCACCGCCTTCATCCCGTTCTCCGGCGGGTTCTGGCAGCCGATGCCGCCGGCCTGCACGTCCGGCCCGGTGATCCTGCGCCACACCCACGGGCTGCACGACAGCATGGTGCCGATGGCGGGCCGCGCCATCCTGGGCGGCGCGTTCCGCCAGGCCGACATCCTGCAAGGCTTCACCCGCTGGCAGGCGGAGGACCGCTGCCCGGCCGCGCCGGACCGGACGGCGACGGAGGGTGCGCTCACCTGCCGCTTCTGGTCCGACTGCGGCAGCAGCGGGCGGCTGGCGCTGTGCACGCATGACGGCGACCACAGCATGATCCGCCCCTGGCTTGCCGCCAGCCTGCGCTGGGCGCTGGCGGGCGGCCAGTAGCGGCTGCGCGGCGCCCCGCGCCGCCGTGGCAGTTGCGGGCAGGACAAGCGGGCGGAAGAATGGCACACTCCATGCCGCGTCCGAGAAGGCCGAACCGCCCGTGCGTCAGCTCCTGCTTCTGCGCCATGCCAAATCCTCCTGGGACGATCCCCGCCAGTCGGATCACGGCCGGCCGCTGAACGCCCGCGGGCGGGAGGCGGCGGCCGGCATGCGGCAGGCGATGCTGGCGCTCGGCCTGGCGCCGGACGTGGTGCTGGTCTCCTCCGCCCGCCGCACCATGCAGACGCTGGAGGCGCTGCTGCCCTGGCCCGACACGCCGATCATCGAGCCGATGGACCGGCTGTATCTGGCCACCGCCCCGCAACTGCTGGCGGTGCTGAACAACGTCGCCGAGACGGTGCGCAGCGTGCTGCTGGTCGGCCACAATCCGGGGCTGCACGAACTGGCGCAGACGCTGGCCGGCAGCAGCCGCGACCCGGCCGACGCCGCCCGCCTCGCCGCCCGTTACCCGACCGGGGCGCTGGCCGAGTTCGCGGTGCCGGGGCCGTGGCACAGGCTGGCGCCCGGCGGGGCGCGGCTGGTGCGCTTCCTCTGTCCGCGCGACCTGCCGTTGCCGGCGTGACGGCGTCCGGCCCGGACCTCGATCTGGTGCTGCCGGCGCCGCAGGCCGGCCGCCTCGCCCGCCTGCCGGCGCTGGCGGCGCACCGCGCCGGGCGGGCGCGCAGCCAGGCGGTCGCCGTGGTCTGGCACGACACGCCCGAGGGCGCGCTGGCCG
>JAKAZX010000169.1 GCA_021826485.1 Pseudomonadota bacterium
GGCACCATCACGGCATCGGCGGCGGTCAGGCCGTTCAGCGTCAGCAGGCCGAGGCTGGGCGGGCAGTCGATCAGCACGAAGGACGGCGCGCTGCCGCCGTGGTCGGTGTCGCGCAGCGCCTGGCGCAGGCGGAATTCGCGCCGCGCCTCGCCGACCAGTTCGATTTCCGCGCCGGCGAGGTCGGGGTCGGAGGGGACGATCGTCAGCCCGGGAACCAGGGTGGGCCGGGTCACCTGCGCCAGCGGGATGCCCTCGATCAGCAATCGGTAGGTGCCGTTGCGACGATCGGCGCGTGCCAAGCCGAGGCCGGTGGACGCATTGCCCTGCGGATCGAGATCGACCAGAAGCACCGCCTCCCCGGCCGCGGCCAGCGCGGTTGCCAGATTGATCGCGGTGGTGGTCTTGCCGACGCCGCCCTTCTGATTGGCGATCGCCAGAATGCGCGGCTTATCCGCTCGCGGAGGCCGGGCGGAGGTCATGGAGGCGCAGGACGGTGGCTGCGGGACTTGTCCGGCTCTGGAAGCATTCGACGCGCATGTGCCACTCGCGCCGGGCCGCCGTCAATTCATCGGACGCCGATTGTCCCTTCGGAAACAGGCAGACGCCATCTTCGGCCAGCCGAGGCACGGCTAGAGGGAGCAGATGCGTCAGCGGGGCGAAGGCGCGCGCGGTCACCGCCTGCGCGGTGATGCCGCCGAGCCGCTCCGCGCGGGTGGTGTGGATGACCGCATCGGCCCCGAGCAGCCGGGCCGCTTCGCGCAGGAACGCCGCCTTGCGCCCATCGGCTTCCACCAGATGCGCACACCAGCCGGTGACGGCAGCAAGGACGAGACCCGGGAACCCCGCCCCCGACCCGAAATCGATCAGCGTGCCGGCAGGCGACGGCAGAAGCGGCGCAAGCTGCGCGCTGTCGAGGATATGCCGCTGCCAGAGCCGCGGCGCATCGCTGCGGCTGATCAGGTTGATGCGGCGGTTCCAGTCCAGCAGCAGCGCGGCGAATCCTTGAAGTCGCTCGGACTGGGCGGCGGACAGATCGAATGCCGGCAGCGGCTGTTTCACGTGAAACGCGGGGGGGCGCCCGGCCGGCGCATATGCGCGGCCAGCACCGCCAGCGCCGAGGGCGTGATTCCCTCCAGCCGGCCGGCGGCGCCCAGCGACAGCGGGCGGGCGGACGCCAGCCGCTCGCGCGCTTCGGTGGACAGTCCGGCGACCGCGGCATAATCGAGCGCCGGATCCAGCGCGAGCCCCTCCAGCCGGCGGAACTCGCGGATCTCCGCCTCCTGACGCGGCAGATAGCCGGCATAATGCGCATCGGCCCGCAGGGTCGCGAAGGCGCGGCGGCCGAGTTGCCCGAGCCAGGGGAACAGCGATACGACCTGCGCATCCGTCGCGGCGGGAAGGGCAAGGAGTTCGAAGGCGGTCCAGCTCCTGCCCGCAGGGGTCAGGCCGGCGGCGGCAATTGCCTGCGGAGATGCCGTTTCCGTCCGCGCCCGCGCGCCGGCGGCCATGAGCAGGTCGCGATGAACACGGAACGCCTCCGCTCGGGCGGACCCCACGCATCCCCAGGACTCGCCGTAGGCCGTCAGCCGCAGGTCGGCATTGTCGGCGCGCAGCGACAGCCGGTACTCGGCGCGCGCCGTGAACACCCGGTACGGTTCGCTGACGCCATGGCTGACCAGGTCGTCGATCAGCACGCCGAGATAGCCGTCGGCGCGGCTGAGCGTGACCGGGTCGCTTCCCGCGGCCCGCCGGGCGGCATTGATGCCGGCCAGCAGGCCCTGCGCTCCGGCCTCCTCGTACCCGGTGGTGCCGTTCACCTGCCCGGCCAGGAACAGCCGCGGCACCGCGCGCAGCTCCAGCCAGGGCCACAGGGCCCGAGGATCGACGAAATCGTACTCGACGGCATAGCCGGGCCGCACGATGCGGGCCCGCTCCAGCCCCGGGATCGTCGCGATCATTGCCGCCTGCGCCGCGGCCGGCAGGCTGGTGGAAATGCCGTTGGGATAGACCAGCGCGCCGGTGCGCTCCTCCGGCTCCAGGAAGATCTGGTGGCGCGGCCGGTCCGGGAAGCGCACCACCTTGTCTTCGATCGACGGGCAATAGCGCGGGCCGCGGCCGGCGATGCGGCCGCCGTAGACGGCAGAATCGCCGAGATGGGCGCGCACCACCGCATGCGTGGCCGCGGTTGTGAAGGTCACCCCGCAGGCGATCTGCGCGGTGGTGATCGCCGGCGTCAGGGCGCTGAACGGTTCGGGCTCGGCATCGCCGTGATCGGCTTCCAGCGTGGCCCAGTCGATGCTGGCGCGGTCCAGCCGCGGCGGCGTGCCGGTCTTGAGCCGCCCGAGCGGCAGCCGCAGCCGCTCCAGCGCTTCCGCCAGCGCAACCGCCGGCGCCTCGCCGATCCGGCCGGCTGGCCGGCTGTCCGCCCCGACATGGATGCGCCCGCGCAGGAACGTCCCGGCAGCGACCACGACGGCGCCGCAGGTCAGCCGGGTCCCGTCCGCGAGCGTCACCGCCGCGACGCCGCCATCTGCCGCCAGCACGATTCCCTCGGCCGCCCCCTCCTGCACCGTCAGCCCGGGCTGGGCGGCCAGCAGCGACTGGATCGCCGCCCGATAAAGGCCACGATCCGCCTGCGCGCGCGGCCCGCGCACCGCCGGCCCCTTGCTGCGGTTCAGCAGCTTGAAATGAATCCCCGCCGCATCCGCCGCCCGGCCCATCAGCCCGTCCAGCGCATCGATCTCGCGCACCAGATGGCCCTTGCCGATGCCCCCGAACGCCGGATTGCACGACATCTCACCGAGCGTGCGGCGATCCTGGGTCAGCAGCACCGTGCGCGCGCCCATGCGCGCCGCCGCCGCCGCCGCCTCGCAGCCGGCATGGCCGCCACCGATCACCAGCACGTCGCAGACCCTGCTCATCCCGCCACCCTACTTGCCGATGCAGAATTGCGCGAACACGGCGTCCAGCACCGCATCCGCGCCGACCTGCCCGGTGATCCGCCCGAGCCCGACCAGGGCGAGCCGCAGGTCCTCGCCGCGCAGTTCGGGCAGATCGCTGGTCTCCGCCCGCGCGAGCGCCTCCGCCGCGGCGGTCAGCGCCGCCCGGTGCCGGGCGCGCGTCAGCACCGGGGAACCGTGCAGCGACGCCAGCTCGCCGGCAATCGCGTCGAGGCGCGCGCGCAGCCGGTCCATCCCCGCCCCGGTGACAGCGCTGACGCTGAGATCGGCGCCGGGATCATCGCCGCCGAGGTCGGATTTGGTCGCGACCGTCAGGCAGCGTCCCCCCCGCCGGGGGGGCGCCGGGTCCGGCGCTTCATCCGCGGCGCGCACCAGCACCACCAGATCGGCGTCGGCGAGGCGCGCCCGCGCCCGCCGGACCCCTTCGGCTTCGATCGCGTCGCCGGTTTCGCGCAACCCTGCCGTATCCAGCAGCGTCACCGGCACACCGCCGAGCACCAGCCGCGTTTCCAGCACGTCGCGCGTGGTGCCCGGCGTGGCGGCGACGATCGCCACGTCACGGCCGGCCAGCGCGTTGACGAGGGTGG
Source organism: Pseudomonadota bacterium (assembly GCA_021826485.1). GTDB lineage: Bacteria > Pseudomonadota > Alphaproteobacteria > Acetobacterales > Acetobacteraceae > JAFKFJ01. The sequence goes on from JAKAZX010000169.1 coordinate 3,548, forward strand.
ATTTCCCCGCATTCGGCGGCCCCGCCACGGCGATGGTCAGCCCCTCACGCAGCCGCTCGCCGCGCCTTCCGTCCTGCAGATGGGCGGCGATCTCGGCGCGCAGCGCGGCGATTCCGGCCAGCATGGCATCCGCCGTCTCCGCCGGCAGATGCTCGTCGGGAAAGTCGATCAGCGCCTCCTGCTGGGCGAGCAGTTGCGTCAGAAGTTCGGTCCAGCCGCGATAGAGCGCGCCGAGCGCCCCGCCGAGCTGGCGCAGCGCCTGCTGCTGCTGCGCTGCGGTCTCGGCCGCGATCAGGTCGGCGATCGCCTCCGCCTGCAGCAGGTCCATGCGGCCGTGCAGAAATGCCCGCCGGGTGAACTCGCCGGCTTCGGCCGGGCGCGCGCCGAGGCCGGTCAGCCGCGCGACGATGCTGGCGACCACCGCCGCCCCGCCATGCGCGTGCAGCTCGGCGCCATCCTCGCCGGTATAGCTGCCCGGCCCGGGGAGCCACAGCACGATCGCCCGGTCCAGCGCCTGGCCGGTGGCGTCGCGCAGGGTGCGCAGCGCCGCCCGCCGCGGCGGCGGGCGGTCGCCACACAGACGATCGAGCAGCGGGCCGGACCCGGGGCCGCTCAGCCGCAGCACGGCGATGGCGGCCTGGCCGGCGCCGGATGCCAGGGCGAAGATGGTATCCGCCGCACTCACGGCGCGGGCGGATCGGCCGGCAGCAGCAATTCCGCCACGCGCTCGCCCGCGGCCAGATGGCGCTGCAGCACCGCATCGACATCGGCGGTCGAGGAAATGCGGTACCACACGCCCTCGGGATAGATCACCACGCAGGGGCCGAGTTCGCAGCGGTCGAGGCAGCCGGCGGCGTTGATGCGCACCCGCGGCAGCCGCAGTTCCTTCGCACGCGCCTTCATGTAGTCGCGCAGCCGCTCCGATCCCTTGGCGGCGCAGGAGCCGCGGGGATGCCCGTCGGGCCGACGGTTGCAGCACACGAAAACGTGCGCGTCGAAATGCAGCGGGGGATCGTCCGGTCGTCGTCCTGGCATGCCGTGTCTCCGCGTCGCCACGGAACGTCGCACGCCCGGCGCCGCCAATTGCGGGAATTGCCGCGCCGCGCGGCCTCGCGCGGGCGGATCGGCGTTCCTATCTGCCAAGCCGGGCAGCGACGCAAGGAGGCCGCATGGCGGACATGGCGAACCGGCTGCGGCAGGAAACCTCGCCCTATCTGCTGCAGCATGCCGACAACCCGGTCGCCTGGCAGCCCTGGGGCGCGGCCGCACTGCGGGCGGCGCGGGAGGCCGGCAAGCCGATCCTGCTCTCGGTCGGCTACGCCGCCTGCCACTGGTGCCACGTGATGGCGCACGAATCCTTCGAGGACCCGGCGACCGCCGCGCTGATGAACGACCTCTATGTCTGCATCAAGGTGGACCGGGAGGAGCGGCCCGATATCGACCATCTGTACATGGCCGCGCTGCACGCGCTCGGCGAACAGGGCGGCTGGCCACTGACGATGTTCCTGACCCCGGACGGCGAGCCGTTCTGGGGCGGCACCTATTTCCCGCCGGAGCCGCGCTGGGGCCGCCCGTCCTTCCGCCAGGTGCTGCGGGGGGTTGCGGAAGCGTTTGCGGCGCAGCCCGCGGCCGTGCAGCAGAATGCCGGCGCGCTGCGCCAGGCGCTGGCGGCGGTGGCCGCCGAGCATCCCGGCGACCTCCCGGACCCGGCGACGCTCGACCGTGCCGCCGCGGCGCTGCTGCGCCTGACCGACCCCGAGCATGGCGGCCTGCGCGGCGCCCCCAAATTCCCCAATCCGCCGATCTTCCGCTTCCTCTGGCAGAATGCCTGCCGCACCGGCGATCCGGCCGGCCTGGCGGCGACCCGCCTGCTGCTGCGGCGGATGGCGCTCGGCGGCATCTGCGACCATCTCGGCGGCGGCTTCGCGCGCTACGCGACCGATGCCGAATGGCTGGTGCCGCATTTCGAGAAGATGCTCTACGACAACGCCCAGCTTCTCGACCTGCTCGCCCTGGCCCAGGCCGCCGCCCCCGAGACGCTGTTCGCCGCCCGGGCGGCGGAGACCGTCGGCTGGCTGCTGCGCGACATGCAGGCCGCCGCGCAGGACGGATGCGCCGCCTTCGCAGCCTCGGAGGATGCCGACAGCGAGGGCGAGGAAGGCCGCTTCTACGTCTGGACGGCGGCGGAGATCGACGCCGCACTGGGCCCCCACAGTGCCGCGTTCAAGGCGGCCTACGATGTGACGCCGGCCGGCAACTGGGAGGGCAAGACCATCCTGCGTCGGCTGGCCCCGCCCGCCGATCCGGCGCAGGAGTCGCTGCTCGCCGACGCGCGGGCCCGGCTGCTGGCGCGCCGCGCCGCCCGCCCCCGCCCCGGCCGGGACGACAAGGTGCTGGCGGACTGGAACGCGCTGATGATCGCGGCGCTGGCGCGCGCCGCCGCCGTGTTCGGCCGTCCCGACTGGCTGGCGCGGGCCGCGGCGGCCTACCGGTTCATCCAGGCGGCGCTGCGCGTCCCCGATGGCCGCATCGCGCATGCCTGGCGTGCCGGGCGGATCGCCGCCGCGGGCCTGCTCGACGACCAAGCCGGCATGGCCCGCGCCGCCCTCGCTTTGTTCGAGGCGACCGGGGAGGCACGCTATCGCGACGATGCGATCGCGCTTGCCGAAGGCGCTGGGCGCTGGTTCGCCGGCGGCGGCGACAGCTATTTCACCACCGCATCCGATGCCGCCGATGTCCCGCTCGGCCCCGCCGCCCGCCCGCGCAGTGCCGCCGACAACGCGACGCCCGCCGGCAACGGGCTGATGGCCGAGGTGCTCGCGCGGCTTTATCATCTCACCGGCGATCCCCGGTGGCGCGCGCAGGCGGAAGGGGTGCTGCGCGCCTTCGCCGGGCTCGGGGAGCGGCTGAGCGCCTGCCCCACTTTGCTCGCGGCGGCCGATCTGCTGGCGGAGGCGACGGTGGTCGTGGTGATCGGCGCGCCCGCCGCCCCGGCGGCGCGGGCCCTGGCCGAAGCCGTGCTGGGCTCGCCCGACCCCGCGGTGTGCCTGCTGCGCGCCGGCGATGCCGCCGCCCTGCCGCAGGACCACCCCGCCTACGGCAAGACGCTGCCGCCGGGGCAGGATGCGGCGGCCTATCTCTGCCGCGGGAATGTCTGCGGCCTGCCGCTCACCGACCCTGCGGCGGTCGCAGCACAGCTCCGCGCGCGCCGCCCGGCGGCTTGACAGCGCCCTCGTCCGGGTCTGGCATCCCCCCCGTGCCGCAGCTTTCCCTGCATACGCCGATCGGCGATCTCACGGTCTCGGAGGAACGGGGCGCGGTCGTGGCCGTGGACTGGGGATGGGGCCGCGACCAGACGCCGACCCCGCTGCTGCTGCGCTCGCGGGCGCTGCTCGATGCCTATTTCGACGGCGAAGCGGTGGCGTTCGACCTGCCGCTCGCCCCCGTCGGTACGCCCTATCAGCAACGTGTCTGGGCCGCGCTGCGGGACATCCCGCACGGGGCGACGCGCAGCTACGCCGCGATCGCGGCGCTTGCCGGCGGTTCCGCGCGGTCCGTCGGCATGGCCAACGGCGCCAATCCCATCCCGATCCTGATCCCCTGCCATCGCGTCGTCGCCGCGCATGGCCTGGGTGGCTATTCCGGCGGCGACGGCCCTGCTACCAAGCGCGCCCTGCTCGCGCTGGAAGCGCGCGTCCCGCCCTTGTTCGGGACGGTGCCGCCGGCTTCGCGAGCCGCGCCCTCAACATGACGGAACTCTCATGACAAAGGCCATCCGCATCCACGCCAATGGCGGTCCCGAGGTCATGCGCTGGGAGGACGTGCCGGTCCCCGAGCCCGGCCCCGGCGAAGTGCTGGTGCGCCACGCGGCGATCGGGCTGAACTATATCGACGTCTATTTCCGCACCGGGCTCTACAAATCCGCCCTCCCGGCCATCCCGGGGATGGAGGCCGCGGGCACCGTCGTCGCGACCGGCCCCGGCGTCACCGACCTCGCCCAGGGCGACCGGATCGCCTACGCGACCGGCCCGATCGGCGCCTATGCCACGGAGCGGGTGATCGCCGCCGACCGGGTGGTCAAGCTGCCGGACGCGATCGACTTCCAGACCGGCGCGGCGATGATGCTGCAAGGCATGACAGCGCAATATTTGCTGTTTCGGACCTATAAGGTCCGCCCCGGCGATACCATCCTGGTGCATGCGGCAGCGGGCGGCGTCGGCCTCATTCTGTGCCAGTGGGCGCGGCATCTCGGGGCGAGCGTGATCGGCGTCGTCTCGACCGAGGAGAAGGCGGCACTCGCGCGCGCCCACGGCGCGGAGCACGTGCTGGTCGGCCAGGTCGATCTGCCGGCCGAGGTGAAGCGCATCACCCGCGGCGGCATGGTCCCGGTGGTCTATGACAGCATCGGCAAGGACACGTTCATGGCGAGCCTCGACTGCCTCGCCCCCCTCGGCATGATGGTCAGCTACGGCAATGCCTCCGGCCCGGTGGGCGCGGTGGATGTCGGGCTGCTGGGTGCCAAGGGCAGCCTGTTCCTGACCCGCCCCAGCCTCGCCACCTACACCGCC
>JAKAZX010000170.1 GCA_021826485.1 Pseudomonadota bacterium
CTCCTCCGGCCGCATCGTCGGCGCGACGCTCGGCAACGACGTGAACCTGCGCGACGTGGAGGGGCGGTCGGCGCTGCTGCTGTCCAAGGCGAAGGACAATCAGGGTTCGACCGCGATCGGCCCGGTGCTGCGCTTCTTCGATGCCGGCTTCACGCTGGACGACGTGCGGCAGATGACGGTCGCGCTGACGGTGGAGGGGTCGGACGATTTCCGGCTGGAGGCGACGTCCTCGATGGCGCGCATCGCCCGCGACCCGGCCGATCTGGCCGGTCAGTTGCTGAACGCGCACCACGCCTATCCGGACGGGGCGGTCCTGTATCTCGGCACCATGTTCGCGCCCACCGAGGACCGCGACGCCCCCGGGCAGGGATTCACCCATAAATCCGGCGACCTCGTCACCATCGCGACGCCCCGGCTCGGCCGGCTGGTCAACCGCATCCGCCCGACCGATGCGTGCGAGCGCTGGACCTTCGGCACCGCCGCGTTGATGCGCAACCTCGCCGCCCGCGGCCTGCTCTGACCGCTTCCGCCAGCCTCGATGAGATGGTGGACGGCGGCGGGCGGCTGCGGCCGCACTGGCGCGCCGTGCTCGGCGCCTATGCCGCGCTCACCGATGAACTGCCGGCCCGCGCCGCAAGGCTCGACCGCGCGGCGGCGGAAGACGGGATCGCCTCGGTCCTGCCGGGCAGCGAGGGCGGTGCCCGCGCCTGGCGGCCAGACCCGCTGCCGCTGCCCCTGCCGGCCGCCGAGTTCGCCGCGCTGGAAGCGGGGCTGGCGCAGCGCGCCACCCTGCTGGAGGGCGTGCTGGCCGATCTGTACGGGCCGCAGCGGCTGCTCGCCGACGGCCTGCTGCCGCCCGCGCTGGTGTTCGCCAATCCGGGCTTCCTGCGCCCCTGCCGCGACCTGCCGGCCGAGGGGGTGCCGCGGCTTGCGCTCTATGCCGCCGACCTGATCCGCGGGCCGGACGGCGCCTGGATGGTGCTGGCCGACCGCACCGCCGTTCCCGCCGGCCTTGGCCTCGCGCGGGAGAACCGGCGCCTGCTCGCCCGCGTGCTGCCCGAGCCGTTCCGCCCGGTGCAGGTGCGCCCGCTGCGGCCGTTCTTCGAACTCTGGCAGGACAGCCTGCACCGGCTTGCCCCGCCCGGCGGCGGCAACCCGGCGGTCGCGCTGCTCACGCCCGGGGTCGCGCATCCGCACTGGTTCGAGCACATGCTGCTGTCGCGCGACCTGTCCTGCGCGCTGGTCGAGCCGGGCGACCTGACGGTGCGCGGCGGGGCGCTGTTCCTCAAGACGCTGAAGGGGCTGCTGCCGGTCGATGTGCTGCTGCGCCGCCTGGACGGGCGGCTGATCGATCCCTTGGAACTGGACGCGGCGGCGCTGGCGGGCGTGCCCGGCTTGCTGGACGCGGCGCGGGCCGGCACGGTGCGCATCGTCAACCACCCCGGCAGCGGCCTCGCCGAGGCGCCGGGGATCACCGCATTCCTGCCGCAACTGGCGGAGGCGCTGCTGGGCGCGAAGCTGCTGCTGGCGCAGGTGCCGACGCTGTGGCTCGGCAGCGAGGCGGCGCGGAAGGCCGTGGCGGCGGATCCGGCGGCATGGCGGATCGTCTCCGCCCTCGATCCCGCCGCTGCGCCCGCCGCCGCCGCGCCGGACTGGGCGCGCGCCGCCCGCGCCGCGGTCGCCGCCTCCGCCGCCCCCAGCTTCGGCACCCCCGGGCTGGTGCCGCGGGCAGTGGTGCTGCGGCTGTTCCTGGTGCATGACGGGACGGGCTGGCAGGCGATGCCGGGCGGCTTCGCGCGCCTGCTGGCCGAGGGCGAGCGGCCCGACAGCCCGCTGCCGGCCGGCGGCCTGTGCAAGGACGTATGGGTGATGACCGACGACCGCGCCGACATCGTCGGCCCTGCCTCGCGCCCGCTGCCGCCGCTGGCGCTCCGGCGCAGCGCGGGCGAACTGCCGAGCCGGGTCGCCGACAACCTCTACTGGCTCGGCCGCAGCGTCGAGCGGCTGGACCGCGGGGCGCGGCTGGTGCGGGCCGCGATCAGCCGGGCGGTGCGCGGCGGCGCGCTGCTGCCGCGGGAGGTGGCGGAACTCGACTGCCTGCTGCGCTGCCTCGCCGATGCCGGGCTGATCCCGCCGGAGGCCGCCGCCACCGCCGCCAGCCAGGCGAGCCTTGCCGCCGTGCTGCTGGCGACGGTGCGCGAAGGGGCGGAGAAGGGCGCGATCACCCGCCTGTTCGACGAGGTGGCGCGGCTGACCGACAGCGCGCGCGACCGGCTGACCGGGGACATGTACGCCACCTTCACCGCCGCCCTGCATGCCGCGCGGGCGGAGGCGCAGGCGGCGCGCCGCAGCCTCGACGCGCTCGCCCATGCGCTGGCCGCGGTGCAGCGCTACACCGCCGCCGTCGCCGGCATGGCGGCGGAGAACATGGTGCGCGGCGGCGGCTTCATGTTCCTCGATCTCGGCCGGCGGATCGAGCGTGCCCAGGCGGTCGCCGCCGAGGTGGCCGGCGCGCTGGACGGGCCGGCCGCGCGCATCGAAAGCGGCCTGCGGCTGATCCTGGAACTCTGCGACTCGGCGATCACCTACCGCAGCCGCTATCTCGGCGTGCTGCAACCCGCCCCGGTGCTCGACCTCGTGCTGGCGGACCAGGGCAATCCGCGCGGCCTCGCCTTCCAGCTCGCCGCCATGCACGCGCTGCTCGACGAACTGGCGAACGGCAGCGCGGAGCAGCGGCTGGCGACCGTCGCCGCCGGACTGCTGGCGGAGGCGGAGGCATTGGTGGCCGCGGTGCTGGCGGCGCCCGACCAGGCCGCTGCGGCCGCCGCCGCGCCGGCCCGCCTGCGGGAGATGGGGGCGGGGCTGGCGGCGCTGTCCGACAGCATTTCCCGCCGCTATTTCGCGCTGCTGCCGGCGGCGCACGCGGTCGGTTGGGGCGGCGCGGAAACGTGAGATACCGGCTGCGCCACAGCACGCTCTATCGCTATGCCGAGCCAGTCGATCTGGCGGCGCACCTGCTGCACCTGCTGCCCCGGGCGCTGCCCCATCAGCACGTGCTGGCCAGCACGCTGTCCGCCAGCCCGGTGCCGTCGCGCACGGTCAGCCGCACGGATCATTTCGGCAACGCGGTCGGCTGGATGTTTCTCGAAGCGCCGCACGAGCGGTTCACGGTGACGCTGCACGCCGAAATCGCCGTCCGCTTTCCCGCCCTCCCGGACGCCGCCGCGACCCCGACGTGGGAGGCGGTGGCGCAGGCGGCGGCGCTGGGCGGGGAGGCGGCGGAGTTCGCCTTCGCCAGCCCGCTTGCCCCGGCCGAGCCGGGCGCCGGCGCCTATGCCGCGGCGAGCTTCCCGCCGGGGCGGCCGGTGCTGGCCGGCCTGCTCGACCTGACCGCGCGCATCCGCCGCGACTTCGCCTTCCGCCCCGGCAGCACCACGATCGCGACGCCGGTCGCCCGCGTGCTGGCCCAGCGGTCGGGCGTCTGCCAGGATTTCGCCCATCTGATGATCGCCGGCCTGCGCGCGCTCGGCCTGCCGGCGCGCTACGTGTCCGGCTACCTGCGCACCCGGCCGCCGCAAGGCCAGCCGGCGCGGCGCGGTGCCGACCAGTCGCATGCCTGGGTCGGCGCCTGGCTCGGTGCGCGCGACGGCTGGGTCGATCTGGACCCCACCAACGACCTCGTCGCGCGGGAGGAGCATGTCGTGCTCGGTTGGGGGCGGGATTTCGGCGATGTCAGCCCGGCCCGCGGCGTGATCCTCGGTGGCGGCGCGCATGACGTGACGGCCTCGGTCGATCTCGACCCGTGCTCGGAATGATGTGACCGCGCCGGCGGTTGCATTGCGCGACCGCATCCGCCATCCTGCCGGCGTTCGCATATCCCCCGTGCGGGAGAGAGCAGGCCGCGTGCCTGCCGCCGAAGGCGCAACCGGCCCCCGGAAACGCTCAGGCAAAAGGACCGCGATGGGGGGGCGAGCCTCTGGAAAGCCGGCGCCGCCCGCGCCGCACCGACGGAGAAAGGGCATCCGCCCGAATCTCTCAGGTTCCGCGACAGAGGGGGGCGCAATCTCGGGCCGCGCGTTGCGGTCAGAGCTTGCACCCTTGAACCGCGGAGCCGCACTTGCCCATCGAAATCGCCCCCGACGAACCGCCGCCCCCGCAACCCACGCCGCTGGCGGCGCTGCACGCGCGCCTCGGCGCACGATCCGGGCCGTTCGCGGGCTGGATCCTGCCCATCCAGTACCCCGCTGGCATCCTGGCGGAGCATCGGCACACCCGCACCGCCGCCAGCCTGTTCGACGTGTCGCACATGGGCCAGCTCAGCCTGGCTGGCGCCGATGCGGCGGCGGCGCTGCAGGCGCTGGTGGTCGGCGACATGGTCGGGCTGCGCCCCGGCCGGCAGCGCTACACGCTGTTCACCAACGAGGCCGGCGGCATTCTCGATGACCTGATGGTGGCGCGGCTCGGCGAGCGGCTGCATCTGGTGGTCAATGCCGGCCGCACGGCGCATGACGTGACGCACCTGCAAACCCACCTGCCCGCCGGCGTCACGCTGACGCACCACGCCGACCGCGCCCTGCTGGCCTTGCAGGGGCCGCGCGCCGCCGAGGTGCTGGCGCGGCTGGCCCCGCCGGCCGCGCAACTGCGCTTCATGGACGCGGCGGAACTGCCCATCGCAGGCGTGCCCGCGCTGCTCACCCGCTCCGGCTACACCGGGGAGGACGGCTATGAAATCTCCCTGCCGGCCGATGCCGCCGAACGGGTCGCGACCCTGCTGCTCGACCAGCCGGAGGTGGCGCCCGCCGGTCTCGGCGCGCGCGACAGCCTGCGGCTGGAAGCCGGCCTGCCGCTATACGGCCACGACATCGACGAGCTGACGACGCCGGTGGAGGCGGGGCTGACCTGGACCATCGGCAAGCGCCGCCGCATGGACTGGGACTTCCCCGGCGCCGAGCCGATCCGCGACCAGTTGGACCACGGCGCGCCGCGCCACCGTGTCGGCTTGGTCGTGCAGGGCCGCAGCCCGGCGCGGGCCGGCGCCAATCTGGTCGCCGCGGACGGCACCGCGGCGGGCAGCGTCACGTCCGGCACCTTCTCCCCCAGCCGGGAGGCGTGCATCGCGCTCGCCTATGTCCGCCGCGACCTTGCCGCCGACGGCACCGAACTGTTCGCGCTGCTGCGCGGCGTGCAGGTGCCGGCACAGGTCGTACCGCTGCCCTTCGTTCCCCACCGCTATCCACGCTGACCGGAGCCGCCGATGTCGGAAACCCGCTTCACCACGGATCATGAATGGGTGCGCCTGGATGCCGGCGTCGCCACCGTCGGCATCACCGCCCACGCGCAGGGCCAGCTCGGCGATATCGTGTTCGTCGAACTGCCCGCGCCAGGGCGGGAGGTGGCGGCCGGCGAGGCCTGCGCGGTGGTGGAAAGCGTGAAGGCCGCGTCCGACGTGTTCGCCCCGCTCGCCGGGCGCATCACCGAGGTGAACCCCGCGCTGGGCGAGGACCCGGCGCTGGTCAACCGCGCGGCGGAGGGGGAGGGCTGGTTCTTCCGCCTCGTCCCCGCCGACCCCGCTGCCTTCGCCGCCCTGCTCGACGCCGCCGGCTATGCGAAGCTGACGGAGGCGGCGTGATGGCGGCGCTGTCGGACTTCGCCGAGCTTGCCGCCGCCCCTGGCTTCGCGGCGCGCCATATCGGCCCGAATGACGCCGAGATCGCCGCGATGCTGGCCGCGATCGGCGTCGCGAGCCTGGACGAACTGGCCGACCGCGCGGTGCCCGCCGCGATCCGCGCGGCACCGCCGGAACTGCCGCCACCGCTGGACGAGGCCGGGGTGATCGCGGAGTTGCGCGGGCTTGCCGCGCGCAACGTGGTGAAACGCTCGCTGATCGGCTGCGGCTATCACGGCACCCACACGCCCGCGGTGATCCGCCGCAACGTGCTGGAGAATCCCGGCTGGTACACCGCCTACACGCCGTACCAGTCGGAGATCGCGCAGGGCCGGCTGGAAGCGCTGCTGATCTTCCAGACCATGATCGCCGACCTCACCGGCATGGCGATCGCCAACGCCTCCCTGCTGGACGAGGCGACGGCGGTGGCCGAAGCCGTCCACATGGCGCAGGGACTGGCCCGCGCGCAGTCGCATGTGGTGGCCGTGGCCGCGGACCTGCATCCGCAGACGCGCGCCGTGCTGGCGACGCGGGCGGCGCCGCTCGGGTTGCAGGTCGTGGCGGTCGCGCCGGGCGATACCGCCGCGATCCGCGCCGCCAATCCGTTCGCGCTGGTGCTGCAATATCCCGGCACCACCGGCGCGCTGCGCGACCTGTCGGCGGAGATCGCGGCGGCGCAGGATGTGGGCGCGCTCGCCGTGGTGGCGGCGGACCCGCTGGCCTGCGCGCTGCTGACGCCGCCGGGGGAGATGGGGGCCGATATCGTCGTTGGCTCGGCACAGCGGTTCGGCGTGCCGATGGGGTTCGGCGGTCCGCATGCCGCCTTCCTCGCCACGCGCGATGCGTTCAAGCGGGCCATGCCGGGCCGGCTGGTCGGCCAGTCCGTCGATGCCGCCGGGGCACCCGCGCTGCGGCTGGCGCTGCAGACGCGCGAGCAGCATATCCGCCGCGAGCGCGCCACCAGCAACATCTGCACTGCCCAGGTGCTGCTGGCCGTCATGGCCGGATTCTACGGCGTGTGGCACGGGCCGGACGGGCTGCGCCGCATCGCGCAGCGCGTGAACCTCGGCGCGCGGCTGCTCGCCGGCGCCGCGCGGCGCGCCGGCTTCACGCTGCGCCATGCCGACTTCTTCGACACCGTCGCGATCGAGGCGGGGAAGCGCGCCGATGCGATCCTGCGCACCGCCTGCGAGGCCGGCTTCAACCTGCGCCGGATCGATGCGACCGGCATCGGCATCGTACTCGATGAGACGGTGACGGAGGCGGAGCTGCACCGCCTGTGCGAAATGCTCGGCGCGACGCCGCAGGATGCGCCGGCGTCGATCCCGGCGACGCTGTTGCGCGAATCGCCGTTCATGCAGGCGCCGGTGTTCGCCGCGCACCGCAGCGAACACGCCATGCTGCGCTTCCTCAAGCGGCTGGAGGAGCGTGACATCGCGCTGACGCGCAGCATGATCCCGCTCGGCTCCTGCACCATGAAGCTGAACGCGACGGCGGAGATGCTGCCGATCACCTGGCCGGAATTCGCCGACCTGCACCCCTTCGCGCCCGAGGATCAGACCGCCGGCACCCGCGAGCTGGTGGCGCGGCTGTCCGGCTGGCTGGGGGCGCTGACCGGCCTGCCGGCGGTGTCGCTGCAACCGAATGCCGGCAGCCAGGGCGAATATGCCGGGCTGCTGGCGATCCGCGGCTGGCATGCGTCACGCGGTGAATCCGCACGCGATGTCTGCCTGATTCCGGCGAGCGCGCATGGCACCAACCCGGCGAGCGCGGCGATGGCGGGGCTGCGCGTCGTCGTCGTCGCCTGCGACCGCGCCGGCAACATCGACCTCGACGATCTGCGCGCCAAGGCCGTGCAGCACGCGGCGCGGCTCGCTGCGCTGATGGTGACCTATCCCAGCACGCATGGCGTGTTCGAGCCGGCGATCCGCGACATCTGCATGATCGTCCATGCCGCCGGCGGGCAGGTCTATATGGACGGCGCCAACATGAACGCGCAGCTCGGGCTGACCAGCCCCGGCGCGTGCGGCGCCGATGTCTGCCATCTCAACCTGCACAAGACCTTCTGCATCCCGCATGGCGGCGGCGGACCCGGCGTCGGCCCGGTCTGCGCCGCGCCGCATCTGGCGCCGTTCCTGCCCGGCCATCCGGCGCTGGGGCAGGGGGGCGCGGGGCCGGTGGCCGCCGCGCCGTTCGGCAGCGCGCTCGTGCTACCGATCAGCTATGCCTATGTCCGGCTGATGGGCACGCCGGGGCTGCGGCGGGCGACGCAGGTCGCGATCCTGTCCGCCAACTACATCGCCGCCCGCCTGCGGGCGCAGTTCCCGGTGCTGTATGCCGGCCCCGGCGGCTTCGTCGCGCATGAATGCATCCTGGATTGCCGCGGCTTCCAGCAGTCGGCCGGCATCACC
>JAKAZX010000171.1 GCA_021826485.1 Pseudomonadota bacterium
TCGACCGGCATGGCGGCCGGCTCCGCGCCTTCCCCCGGTGCAGCTTCGGCGGCGGCCGGCGCCGGCATGCTCTCCGCCGTGCCCGGCTCCGCCTCGCGGCGGCCACCGCGCCGGCGACGGCGGCGGCGGCGACGGCGCTCGGGATCCTCGGCGGACGCGGCGGGTTCCGCCCCGTCCGGCGCGGCCCCACCCTCCTCGACCTCGCCCTCGGCATCGGTGTCGGCGTCGCTCTCGGTCTCGTCGTCGGCATCCGCCGCCAGTTCGGCGGTCGGCGGCGGCGCGGCGGGGGCCACCGGGGCCGGCCGCTCGAACTCCGGCAGCGCCGGCTTCAGCCGCTCGATGCGGATCTCCGGCGGGACCAAGCGGTCATCCGGTTCGAACGTCACGCGCATCGCATAGCGCGACTCGATCTCCGCCAGGCGTTCGCGCTTGTGGTTGAGCAGATACAGCGCGACCGCGCCGGCCACCTGCACGCGGATGGCGCTGGCGCGCGCCTTCGCCCCTTCCTCCTCGATCGCGCGCAGCACGTGGATCGCGCTGCTTTCGATGCTGCGGACATGGCCGGTGCCGCCGCAATGCGGGCAGGGCGTGAAGCTGGTCTCGGCCAGCGAGGGGCGCAGCCGCTGGCGGCTCATTTCCAGCAGGCCGAAATGCGAGATGTGGCCCACCTGGATGCGCGCCCGATCGACCTTCAGCGCGTCCTTCAGGCGCCGCTCGACCATGGCGTTGTGCTTGCGCGCCTCCATGTCGATGAAGTCGATCACGATCAGGCCGGCAAGGTCGCGCAGACGCAACTGCCGTGCCACTTCGTCGGCGGCTTCCAGATTGGTGCGCAGCGCGGTTTCCTCGATGCCGCGTTCGCGCGTCGAGCGGCCGGAGTTCACGTCGATGGCGACCAGCGCCTCCGTCTGGTTGATCACCAGATAGCCGCCGGAGCGCAACTGCACGGTCGGCGCCAGCATCGCATCGAGCTGCGCCTCGACCTGGAACTTGGCGAACAGCGGCTGGCCGTTGCCGCGCCAGAGCTGCACCTTGCGCGCGTGCGTCGGCATCAGCATGCGCATGAAGTCGTGCGCGCTGCGCCAGCCCTCCTCGCCATCGACGGTCACTTCGTCGATGTCGCGGGAATAGACATCGCGGATGGCGCGCTTGATCAGCGACGCTTCCTCGTAGATCAGCGCGGGGGCGACGGATTTCAGCGTGTGCTCGCGGATGTCGTCCCACAGCCGCATCAGGTATTCGCAGTCGCGCTTGATCTCGGGCTTTGGCCGGTTGGCGCCGGCGGTGCGCACGATCAGGCCCATGCCCTGCGGGATTTCCAGCTCGGCGGTGATCTCCTTCAGCCGCCGGCGGTCGGCGGCGGAGGTGATCTTGCGGGAGATGCCGCCGCCGCGCGGCGAATTGGGCATCAGCACGCAGTAGCGGCCGGCCAGCGAGATATAGGTGGTCAGCGCCGCGCCCTTGGTGCCCCGCTCCTCCTTGACCACCTGGACCAGCATGATCTGCCGGCGCTTGATGACCTCCTGGATGCGGTAGTTGCGCAGGAAACGGGCGGTGCGGCGGGCATGGGCGTCATCGGCGCCCTCGCTGTGCTCGTTCTCCCCGCCGATCGTCTCCGGCGGCGGCATGTCCTCGGCCGGCACCTCGATATCGGGCTGGTCGCTCTCGGACAGCAGGGCGGCCGGCGGAGGGGACGATTCCTCGGCCTCGATCACCTCGCCGAAGCGTTCCTCCCGCTCGATCGCGGCGGCCTGGGCGGGGCGCGGCGGTTCGTCCGCCGCCGCTGCCGCATCCTCCGCCAGCGCGGCCGGTTCTGCCGCCGGTTCCGCGGGCAGGGCCGAGACATCGGGGTCGGCCGCGGCCTCGGTGGCCACCACATCTTCCGCGGCGGCGGGCGGCGGTTCCGCGGCGGGTTCGGCCGGCGCCGCAGCGGACGGTTCCGGCCGCGGCTCGTCATCGGCCTCCTCGCGCTCGGCCTCCTCGCGCGCTTCCTCGGCCTGCATGGCCAGCAGGCGCTGCCGGTCGGCGACCGGGATCTGATAATAGTCGGGGTGGATTTCGCTGAACGCCAGGAACCCGTGGCGTCCGCCGCCGTATTCGACGAAAGCGGCCTGAAGGCTCGGCTCTACCCGCACGACCTTGGCGAGGTAGATATTGCCCTTGAGCTGCTTCTTGGTTGATGTCTCTACGTCGAAATCTTCAAGCCGGTTCCCGTCCAGCACCACGACACGGGTTTCTTCCGCGTGCGTGGAGTCGATCAACATGCGCTTGGTCATTCAGCCTCGAACTCCGGTATGCCGCCCGGCCGCGCGCCAATGCGCTTGCGGGGCGACAGGATGGGGGGGAGGAGGGCTGATGCGTCCGCAGTGACAGCACGGCGAAGGCGACGCTCCCGCCCCGTCCGACAACCGGCGCGGCCCGGAACGGGGGGCGCCGAGGATCAGGGCGGAGGGCGGCGGGAGTGGCGTCGGCCATGAAAATCCATGTCTGCGGGCACACCATCCGTCATACGGACGGCGCTGCCCTCGTGTCGGTGCCGGCGGGGATGCGGCTGCGGCATGGCCTGATCGGGCCATGCCGGCGCGGCGCCAGCGGCGGCCACGATGGCGCAAACGCGGGCGCGCCGCAAGCAGGACCGTGGCCCCCACGCCACGATCCGCCAGCGAAGCGAGCCGGTGACTCCTTGTTCATCAACGTGCAAGGTGCTTTTCCGGAGTCACTACGTTAAACAACCGGTCCAGTCCGCATATCAGGAGGGCGCCGCAAGGTGCTGACTCGCCGCCTGCTCCTGGCCCCTGGCCTCGCTGCCACCTTCACCCTGCCGGCGCGCGCCATGCAGCCGAAGACGGCGCCGCCAGGCGCGGTGCCGCTGGTCATGCTCGACCCCGGGCACGGCGGCAAGGACCCCGGGGCGATCGGCGTGTCCGGCACCTATGAGAAGCACGTGGCGCTGGCCACCGCGACCGAACTGCGCCGCCAGTTGCTCGCCACCGGCCGCTACCGGGTGGAGCTGACGCGCGGGCATGACGTGTTCATCCCACTGGAGCAGCGGGTCGCCATCGCCGAGCGGCGCGGCGCGGTGCTGTTCGTCTCCATGCACGCCGACGCGCTGACCGATCACTCGGTGCGCGGCGCCAGCGTCTACACCCTCTCGGCCACCGCCTCGGACGCGCAGAGCGCCGCGCTCGCCCGGCGGGAGAATGCCGCCGACCGCTTCGCCGGGCCGGAATTCCGCAACACGCCCCCGGAAGTGGCGAAGATCCTGGCCAGCCTGGTGCGGCAAGAGACGCGGGTGCGCTCGGTGCGCTTGCAGCACAGCCTGGTCGGCAGCTTCGCCGGCGACCTGCCCCTGCTGGAGAATCCGTCCCGCCACGCCGGCTTCGTCGTGCTGAAGGCTGCGGACATCCCGAGCGTGCTGGTGGAGATGGGCTTCATGTCGAACCCGTCGGACGAGGCGGCGCTGCGGCAGGCGGCCCACCGCGCCCAGGTGGCGGAGGCGATGCGCCATGCCATCGAGGCGTGGTTCGCCCAGACCATGCCGCCGAAACCACCCCTGCG
This sequence comes from Pseudomonadota bacterium, assembly GCA_021826485.1. Lineage (GTDB taxonomy): Bacteria > Pseudomonadota > Alphaproteobacteria > Acetobacterales > Acetobacteraceae > JAFKFJ01. Next base: position 3,559 of record JAKAZX010000171.1, read on the forward strand.
CATGGCGGGTTGATCGGCGTCCGCCTACGCCGCCCACCCGTTTTGGTGTAAGCCCCGCCGCATGACCGACCGCCTTTCCGCGGGCGAACCGCTCGCCACTCCGCCCCGGCCCGGTCGGCGCGCGCGCCCTGCCCCGAAACGGCGCCGGCCGGGCGGCGGCTGGCTCGGCCGCATCCTGGGCGCGCTGCTCGGCCTGCTGGTGCTGGCGATCGGCCTCGGCGGCGCGGCCGGCTGGGTCGCCTATCGCCATTTCGCCGCCGGCCTGCCGGACGTGCAGGGCCTGCGCGACTACCAGCCGCCGGTGATGAGCCGCATCTATGCCGGCGATTCCCGCCTGCTCGCGGAACTGGCGACGGAGCGGCGCATCTTCGTGCCCTACGCGGCGATCCCCGACCTCGTGAAGCGCGCCTTCATCTCGGCCGAAGACCAGAAATTCTTCATCCATCACGGCGTCGATCCGCTGGCCATCCTGCGCGCCGCGGCGACCGACGTGATGCAGATGGGCCAGGGCCGGCGGCCGATCGGCGCCTCCACCATCACCCAGCAGGTGGCCAAGAACATGCTGCTGGGCAACGAGGTGTCGTTCAACCGCAAGGCCAAGGAAGTGCTGCTGGCGCTGCGGATGGAGCGGGCGCTGAGCAAGGAGCGCATCCTCGAACTCTATCTGAACGAGATCTATCTCGGCCTGTCCTCCTACGGCGTGGCGGCGGCGGCGCAGGCCTATTTCGACAAGCCGCTGGACGACCTGACGGTGGCCGAGGCGGCGTTTCTGGCGGCGCTGCCGAAGGCGCCGAACAACTACAACCCGCAGCGCTTCCCCGAGGCCGCCCGCGCCCGGCGGGACTGGGTGCTGGACCGCATGGTGGAAACCGGCACCATCACCGCCCAGCAGGCCGCGGCGGCCAAGGCGACGCCGATCGTCCCGGCCAGCTTCCACCGCCCCGATACGCTGCAGGGCGCCGACTATTTCACCGAGGAGGTGCGCCGCGCCCTGGTCGATCGGTTCGGGGCGGAGACGACGACGCAGGGCGGTCTGGTGGTGCGCACCACGCTTGACCCCGCCTTGCAAGCGGCAGCCGACCATGTGCTGCGCGACGGGCTGCTGCGCTACGACCAGCGGCGCGGCGGCTGGCGCGGGCCGGTCGCGCGCCTTCCCGCCGGCCCGGGCCTGCGCACCGGCTGGGCCGCGAGCCTCGCGGCCACCGCCCACCCGCCCGGCATGCTGGCGAACTGGACGCTGGCGGTGGTGCTGGACACCACCGACGCGGAGGCGCGGCTGGGCGTGCTGGAGCGCAGCCCGGGCGCGGTCGCCGATACGCCGCGCGTGCTGCCGATGCTGCTCGGGGAACTCGCATGGGCGCGGCCGGCGCCGCATGACCCGGGCGGCCCACTCGGCGCGGTGCCGCGGCGGGTGGCCGACGTGCTGAAGCCGGGCGACGTGGTGATGGCCGAGCGGGTCGGCGCGGAACCGGCGCGCGGCAAGACGCCGGCGCGCCCCGAACGGCTGCTGCTGCGCCAGATCCCGCAGGTCGAGGGTGCCTTGGTGGCGATGGACCCGGCGAGCGGCCGGGTGCTGGCGCTGTCCGGCGGCTGGTCGTTCGAAATGAGCCAGTTCGACCGCGCGACCCAGGCGCAGCGCCAGCCGGGATCGAGCTTCAAGCCGTTCGTCTATCTGACCGCCCTGGAACAGGGCATCTCACCCTCGCAGAAATACCTGGATGCGCCGTTCGTGGTCGATCTCGGCGCCCAGGGCAAATGGCGGCCCGGCAATTACGAGGGCGACTTCATGGGCGCGGTGCCGCTGCACGTGGCGCTGGAGGAGAGCCGCAATCTGGTGACCGTGCGCGTCGCCAACCAGATCGGCATGTCGGCCGTGGCCGATACCGCGATCGCCTTCCATCTGGTCGATCAGATGCCGCACGTGCTGCCGGAGGCGCTGGGCGCGATCGACACCACGGTGCTGCGCGAGGCCGGGGCCTATGCCGGCCTCGCCGCCGGCGGGCGGGAGGTGGCGCCGCGGCTGATCGACACGGTGCAGGACCGCGACGGGCACGTGGTCTGGCGCGCGCCCGGCCCGGAATGCGACGCCGCCTGCCAGGATCCGTCGCACCCGCCCGACCTGCCCGATCCGCGCAAGCAGATCGCCGATGCGCAGAGCGTCTATCAGCTCAACCTGATGATGCAGGGGGTGGTGCAGCGCGGCACCGGCAAGCTGGCCGGCTTCGGCCCGGACCGCCAGATCGCCGGCAAGACCGGCACCAGCCAGGACTTCCAGGACGCCTGGTTCGCCGGCTTCACCCCCGACCTCGTGACCGTGGTATGGATCGGCTTCGACAGCCCGGCGAGCCTCGGCAACGGCGAGTCGGGCGGCACCGTCTCGGCGCCGGTGTGGCACGACTTCATGGCGGTCGCGCTGAAGGGCCGGCCGAATCTGAAATTCCCCGCCCCCGACGGGCTGACGGTGGCGAGCTACGACAGCGGCTTCGGCACCGTGACCGATGCGTTCAAGCCCGGCCAGCAGCCCGGCTTCTCCGCCCCGCTCGGCACCCCGCCACCCGGCCCGGCGCCGCCGCCCGACGCCACCGCCGCCAATGCGCCCGGCGGCCTGCCCGGCGCCCCCGGCACCGCGGCCACCGCCGCCGCCCCGCCGGCGCCGCACGGGGATTTGTCGCTGCCCGGCCTGTACTAGCGGAAACGCCCGCGCCGCCGCCCCGGACCATCGACAGGGCGCCGGGCGGACTGTATGCAGCGCCGCATGTCCGCCGAAACCGACACGCTGAACGACCAGATCAGGCAGTCCGTCGCGCTGCTGAGGAGGCATCTTTGACTGGGATGCCGCCGTCGCGCGCCTGGCGGAGCTGAACGCCCGCGCGGAAGACCCCGCGCTGTGGAACGACGCGACGCTGGCCCAGAGCATCATGCGGGAGCGTACCCGGCTCGCCACCGCCATCGAGGGCCTGCGCACGCTGGAGCGCGAGGTTGCCGACACCGTCGAGCTGATCGGCATGGCCGAGGCGGAGAGTGACGAAGCGATGGTGGCCGACGGCCACGCCGCGCTGCGCAAGCTGGCGGCGGAGGCGAAGCGGCGCGAGATCGAAAGCCTGCTGTCCGGCGAGGCCGACGGCAACGACTGCTATGTCGAGATCAACGCCGGCGCCGGCGGCACCGAGGCGCAGGACTGGGCCGAGATGCTGATGCGCATGTACACGCGCTGGGCCGAACGGCACCGCTGCAAGGTGGAGATGATCGAGGAGAGCGCGGGCGAGCAGGCCGGCATCAAGTCGGCGACGCTCCAGGTCTCCGGCACCAACGCCTATGGCTGGCTGAAGACCGAGGCAGGGGTGCACCGGCTGGTGCGCATCAGTCCGTTCGACTCGGCGGCGCGGCGGCAGACCAGCTTCGCCAGCGTCTGGGTCTATCCCGTGGTCGATGACACGATCGACGTGCAGATCAACGAAGGCGACCTGAAGGTGGACACCTACCGCGCCTCCGGCGCTGGCGGGCAGCACGTCAACAAGACCGAAAGCGCCATCCGCATCACCCACATGCCGACCGGCATCGTGGTCGCCTGCCAGACCGACCGCAGCCAGCACCGCAACCGCGCGACCGCGATGGCGATGCTGAAGGCGCGGCTCTACGAGGCCGAACTGCAGCGGCGCGAGGCGGCGGCGGCGGCGCAGGAGAACGCCAAGACCGATATCGGCTGGGGCCACCAGATCCGCAGCTATGTGCTGGCGCCGTACCAGTTGGTGAAGGACCTGCGTACCGGGGTGGAACGCGGCAACCCCGCCGCGGTGCTGGACGGCGACCTGGACGAATTCATGGCCGCGGCGCTGGCCGCCCGCGTCGGCGCCACCCGCAGCGAGGCGAGTGCGCAGGCGCAATAGGCCGGGCGGCCGGGCATTTCCCATCGCCCGGCATTCCTGCTAGCAGACGCGCCCGGTGGAGTGCCCGCGCGCATGTTCGACTTTGCCTGGACCGAGATTGCCCTGATCGGCGTGGTCGCCCTGGTGCTGATCGGCCCCAAGGACATGCCGGTCGCGATCAAGGCGGTGGCCGGGGTGGTGAAGAAGGCGCGCCGCATGGCGGCCGAGTTCCAGACCCATGTGGACGACATGGTGCGCGACACCGAACTGGCGGAGGTGCGCCAGCAGATCAACGAAATCCGCAATTTCGACTTCCGCGGCGAGCTGGAGCGCGCGGTCGATGAGGACGGCTCGCTCAAGCGCGCCTTCGACGATCCGTTCGTGACCCCCGCGCCGGCGCCCGACCCGGTGCCGGAGATCGCCGCCGAAACCCCGCCCGCGCCGCCGGAGCCGGCAGCGGAGCCGGCAGCGGCCACCGACCCGGACGCCGCCGCGGCACCCCCGGCCGTGCCGGACTTCATCCCGCCCGCC
>JAKAZX010000172.1 GCA_021826485.1 Pseudomonadota bacterium
TCTGGCGATGCCCGTCATCGTGCTCGCGGCGGGGCTGGTCGCGCATGTCTCCCGCCTGACCCGCGCCGCCACGCTGGAGGCGTTGCAGGCGCGCTACGTGCTGGCCGCCCGCGCCAAGGGCCTGCCAGAGCGGATCGTGCTGCGCCGTCACGTGCTGCCGAACGCGCTGCTGCCCAGCATCACGGTGCTGGCGATCGACGCCGGGATCCTGATCGGCGGTGTCGTGGTGATCGAGACGGTGTTCGCCTATCCCGGTCTCGGCCGCCTGCTGGTGTTCGCGATCGAGCACCACGACCTGCCGCTGTTGCAGGCGGGAATGCTGGTGCTGACCGCGGTCTATGCCTTCGCCAATCTGCTCGCGGACGTGCTGTACGCCGTGCTCAATCCGCGCATCCGCTACGGTGCGGCGGCTTGAGCGCGGCGCTTGCCGTCCCGCGTCGTCTGCCGCCGGCGGCGCTGCTGGCCGGCGGCGCCATCGTGCTCGGCTTCATCGTGCTCGCCCTGCTCGGCCCCTGGCTCGCGCCCTACGATCCGACGCGCTTCGCGGTGCGGCTGCGCTTCACCCCGCCGTCGCTCGCCCATCCGTTCGGCACCGACGAGTTCGGCCGCGACGTGTTTTCCCGCGTGCTCGCGGGCGCGCGCTATTCGCTGGCGATGGGGTTCGGCGCGACCGGGCTCAGCCTGCTGTTCGGCGTGCCGCTCGGGCTGATCGCGGCGATCCGCCGCGGCGCGGTCGAGACGGCGATCATGCGCGGCACCGACCTGCTGATCTCCCTGCCGCCGATCCTGCTCGGCCTGCTGATCCTGGCGGTCACGCAGCCCGGCCTCGGCAAGACCATCCTCGCCGTCGGCATTGTCTATACGCCGATCCTGGTGCGGCTGACGCGCGCCGTGGCACTCGGCGTGCTGGCGGAGGATTTCGTGCTGGCGGCGCGGGCGCGCGGCGAGTCCGACGTGTCCATCCTGGTCCGCGAGGTGGCGCCCAACGCGCTTGCGCCGATCATCGTGGAGGCCGGGCTGCGCGTCACCTTCGCCATCCTGCTCGGCTCCGCGCTGTCGTTCCTCGGCCTCGGGCCGCAGCCGCCGAGCAGCGAGTGGGGGCTGATGATCGCGGAAAGCCGCGAGTTCATCGCGCAGGCGCCGTGGATCGGCCTGGCGCCCGGCTTCGCCCTGTGCGCCCTGCTGATGTCGGTCAACCTGTTCGGCGAGGGGCTGCGGGCCTGGCTGGACCCACGCGCGCATGGCTGAGCCGCTGTTTTCGATCGATGGGCTGTCGGTTGGCTACCGCACGCCGCGCGGGCTGCTGCGCGCGCTGGACGAGGTGTCGCTCTCGGTGCCGCGCGGCGGCGCGCTGGGGCTGGTGGGGGAGTCCGGGTCGGGCAAATCGACGGTGGTGATGGCAGCCCTCGGCCTGCTGGCGCCGAGTGCGCGCGTCACCGCCCGCGGCGCCCGTTTCGACGGCGCGGATCTGCTGGCGGCGGCACCGTCGCTGCGCGGGCGGCGGATCGGCGTGGTGTTCCAGGACCCCGCGGCGGCGCTGAACCCGGCGCTGCCGGTGGGCTTGCAGGTGATCGAGGCGGCGCTGCTGCACCGCCCCGCACCGCGGGCGGCACTGCTGGAACGCGCGGCCGGTCTGCTCGGCGAACTCGGCATCGCCCGGCCGCACGACGTGCTGGCCGCCTATCCGCACCAGCTTTCGGGCGGCATGAAGCAGCGCGCGCTGATCGCCGCGGCGCTGCTGCCGGAGCCGGACCTGCTGCTGCTGGACGAGCCGACCACCGCCCTCGACGTGACGGTGGAGGCGCAGATCCTCGACAAGCTCGCCGCCCTGCAAGCGGCGCGCGGGCTGAGCATGCTGCTGGTCAGCCACAATCTCGGCGTGGTTGACCGGCTGTGCGACACGGTCGCCGTGCTCTATGCCGGGCGGCTGGTGGAGAGCGGGCCGACCGCGGCGGTGCTGGCCACCCCGCAGCACCCCTATACGCGCGCCCTGCTGGCCGCCCGGCCGGGACCGGCGCGCACCCGGCTGGTGCCGATCCCCGGCAACCTGCCGGACCTGACTGTCGCCGATCCCGGCTGCAATTTCCGCCCGCGCTGCCCGCTCGCCGAGGCCGCCTGCGCGGCGCCGCAGGCGCTGACCCTGCGCGCAGACGGCCGGGCGGTCCGTTGCCGCCGAGCGGGTGTCGTGGCCGACACGCCACTTCCCGCGGAAGCGGTGGCGGATGCCCGCACCGTGCAGTCGGCGCCGCTGCTGGAGGGCAGGGGGCTGGTGCGCAGCTTCCGCCGCGGCGGCTGGTTCGCGCCGCGCAGCACGGTCCATGCGGTCGCCGATGTCTCGGTCGCCATCGGCCGCGGGGAGGTGCTGGGACTGGTCGGCGAGTCGGGGTCCGGCAAGTCCACGCTCGGCCGCCTGCTGCTGCGGCTGGAACCGGCCGAGGGCGGGACGCTCGCCTTCGACGGGCAGGCGGTACCGGCCGCGCCCGCCGCCGCGTTCCGCCGCCGCGCGCAGATCGTGTTGCAGAACCCGGATACCTCGCTGAACCCGCGCCAGCGCATCGGCACCATCCTGCGCCGCCCGCTCGCCCGCTTCGGCCTGCCGGCGGGGACGGAGCAGGTGGCGGCCCTGCTGGCGATGGTGCGGCTGCCGGCCGATTATGCGTCGCGCTTCCCCCACCAGCTTTCGGGCGGGGAAAAGCAGCGCGTCGGCATCGCCCGCGCGCTGGCGAGCCGGCCGGATTTCGTGGTGTGCGACGAGGCGGTCTCGGCGCTCGATGTCTCGGTGCAGGCGGCGGTGCTGAACCTGCTGGCCGATCTGCGCGCCGCGACCGGGGTGGCGCTGCTGTTCATCAGCCACGACATTGGCGTGGTGGCCCACATCGCCGACCGGATCGCGGTGATGTATCGCGGCCGGATCGTCGAGGAGGGACCGGCGGCCGAGGTGCTGCGTCCGCCCTTCCACCCCTATACCGAGGCGCTGCTGTCCGCCGTGCCGGTGGTCGGCGCAGGGGACCGCGTCGCCCGCATCCGGCTGGCGGGGGAGCCGGACGCCCCGGCGCCGCCCGGCGGTTGCCCGTTCGCGCCGCGCTGCCCGCGGCGGATCGGCGAGATATGCGACGCCCAGGCGCCGCCCTGGCGCACGCCGTCATCCGGCCATCGCATCGCCTGCCACCTGCCGCTGGACGGCTGAGGCGCCCGGCTCAGCCGGCCGCGCCCTCCACCAGCACCACCTCAAGCTCCGCCGCCCCCGCGCGCAGCTTCTTCACCTCGACATACTCCGGCGAATTCCAGAACCGCCGCGCCGCGTCGGCGGAGGGGAATTCCAGCGCCACGTGCCGGCGTGCGTCATGCGGACCCTCCAGCGTTTCCGCCACGCCGCCGCGCACGATGAAGCGCCCGCCATGCGCCGCCACCACCGGCCCCACGGCCGCGCGATACCTGTCGTACTGCGCCTGGTTGCCGACCGTCATGCGCACCAGCAGATAGGCAGCCATCGCGAACCCTCCCGGTTGTCAGCGTCGGAAATAGCCGGCCCGCACCGCCTCGCCGATCAGGTTGACCAGCAGGCGGCCGGCGGTGATGCAGGTCATCTGGTTCAGGTCGCGCGCCGGCGTGATCTCCACCACGTCCATGCCGACCACGCGCCCCTTGCGCACCAGCCCGCGCAGCAGCGTGCGCGCCTGCCGGAAGGTCACGCCGCCCGGCGCCGGCCCGGCGACCGCGGGGGCGCAGGACGGGTCCATGCCGTCCATGTCGAGCGTGACGTAGTAGCGTCCGCCGGCAGGGATGCGCGCCAGGATCGCCTCCGCCCCCGCTTCGTGCAGCTCCTCGGCGGTGATCAGATGCGCTCCGTACGCGCGGGCGGCCACCACTTCCTCCGGCCGGGCGCTGCCGGTGGCGCGCAGGCCGATCTGGAAGATCTGCCCGACATGCGCCATCTCCGACGCGCGGCGGATCGGGCTGGACAGGCCGTCCCGCACGCCGTTCACCTCCTCCCGCCAGTCGATGTGCTGGTCGATCTGGATCAGCGTCAGCGGGCCATGCGCATCGAAGGCGCGCAGCACCGGGATCGGGATGGAATGATCGCCGCCGAACACGATGGGCAGCGCGCCGGCCGCGAGGATGGCGCGCACCGCCTGCTCCGCCCGCGCCAGATGCCCGCGCGGCGCCGCCGGATCGGCCCGCACATCGCCGCAGTCCACCGCGCGGATCGGCTGGCCGTCATAGAGCGGGCCGCCGAGATCGAAGTCGTAGCGCTCGATCCCGCGCAGGATGCGGTCGCTGGCCCGCCGCATCGCCGCCGGCCCGTTCGCCTGGTCGTTCACCGTTTCGTGGAAGCTGTACGGGCTGCCGTACGGAATGCCGAGGAAGGCGATGTCGGCCGGCGCGCCGGGAGCGGCCTGCGGCTGGGAATACAGGAACGGGATGGCGGGCGGGGTGGTCAGCGATGGGTCGGTCATGCCGCCACTCTGCCTCAGCACGCCGTCGCCGTGAAGCGATGCGTGGGCGCCACCAGCTCCTCCTGCGCCGCGACCAGCAGCAGTTCCGGCGCTGCCGCCGCGGCGGTGCGCCGCAGCACGCCGTGCAGAGCGCTCGCTGCGGCGGACAGGGCCGGCGCGGCATGGCCGCTGCGCAGGCGGTGGAACAGGAACAGCGCCGCCATCGCATCGCCCGCGCCGTTCGCCGCGACCGGCAGCAACGGTGTGCGCAGCAGATGGAAGCCGCCGTCCTCCGCCGCCAGCATGTCGATGGCATCGGCGGGCGTCGCCTCGGTCCGCAGGCTGGTGACCAGCACGCAGCGCGGGCCGCGCGCCTGCAAGGCCGCCGCCGCATCCTTCGCCTCGGCCAGCGTCGCGATGCGGCGGCCGGTCAGGTGTTCCAGCTCGAACAGGTTCGGCGTGACGATGTCGGCGGCGGGAATCGCATGCTCCGCCATGAAGTCCGCGACGCCCGGGCGCACATAGACGCCCTTGCCGGCATCGCCGATCACCGGGTCGCAGCAATAGAGCGCGCGCGGGTTGGCGGCCTTCACGCGCGCCGCCGCGTCCACCACCGCGCGGCCGATATCGGCGCCGCCGAGATAGCCCGACAGCACCGCATCGCAGCCGCCGAGCACGCCGCGCGCAGCAATGCCCGCGACCAGCTCGGCGATCTCCGCCGCCCCGGCAACCCGCCCGGTCCAGGCGCCGTAGCCGGTGTGGTTGGAGAACTGCACCGTGTTCACCGCCCACACCTCGGCGCCCAGCCGCTGCAACGGGAACATCGCCGCGGCATTGCCGACATGGCCGTAGGCGACCCAGGATTGCAGCGACAGGATGTTCATTCAGGCGGTGCGCCCGCCATCCACCGGCAGCAGCACGCCGGTGATGAAGCTGGTCGCATCCTCCGCCAGCCACACGCAGGCATTGGCGATGTCCGACGGCTGGCTCATGCGCCCGAGCGGAATCGATCCCATGAATTTCTGCCGCACCTCCGGATTGTCGGGCTGGCCCATGAACAGCTCGGTCAGTCCCGTCGCGCCGAGCACCGGGCAGATCGCATTGACGCGGATGTTGTCCGGCGCCAGCTCGATCGCCATGCACTGCGTCATGGTGTTCATCGCGCCCTTGGTGCCGTTGTACCAGACCAGCCCCGGCCGCGGCCGGATGCCGGCGGTGGAGCTGATGTTGATGACCGAGCCGCCGCGCCCCTGCCGGCGGAACACCGGCACCGCCGCCTGCATCGCCCAGTAGAGCGACTTCACGTTGACCGCGAACACGCGGTCGAACGTCGCCTCATCCACGTCCAGCATCGGCTGGTTGCGGTGCGTGGTGCCGGCATTGTTGACCAGCACATCGAGGCCGCCGAAGCGATCGACCGCGGCGCCCACCATCGCGCGCATGTCCGCCTCCCGGCTCACGTCGCCGGCGATCGCGACCGCGCCCTGGCCGATCGAGGCGGCCACCCGCCGGGCCGCCGCCACGTCGATATCCGCCACCACCACCCGCGCGCCTTCGGCCGCGAAGCGCCGGGCGATCCCCTCACCGAAGCCGCCGCCCGCGCCGGTGACGACCGCCGCCTTGTCCCTGAGCCGCATCGCTGCATCCTCCCGCTGTGCCGCGCGGACGCTAGAGAGTGGGACCGGGCGGCGTCAAACCGGGCTACCCAACAGCGGCGGCGATCTGCGTTGATCCGCTGTCCGTCGCTTGGTCCGGGGAGCCGTCCGCGCTATGGATGAGCTTCCATTCGCCGCTGCCGGAGAAGCGAGTGTCCATCCTCGACCAATCTGCGGCCCGCACCAAGCGGCCTGCCGCCCCACGTGATTCGCAGACCCGGAACGCAAGCCTGCCGATGACCGCCGCGTTCATGGCCCCAGCGAGCCGGCGCGCATCGTGCGTGCTGCTCCTTGGCCTTTTCACCGCGGGTCTGTCGATGCGCGACCCCGCCGCCGCCGCCGATCTCACCTCGCCGGTCGGCCGGTGGCGCACCATCGACGATGCGACCGGGCAGCCGCGGGCCGTCGTGCGCATCTTCGCGCGTGACGGCAGGCTCTACGGCATCGCCGAGCGAAGCCTCGCGCAGCACCCGGCGCGCACGCGCTGCGACGAATGCACCGATGACCGGCGCGGCAAGCCGATCATCGGCATGGAGCTGATGCGCGACATGGCGCAGGACGGCGAGCAGTGGGACGGCGGCACCATCCTCGATCCCGAGAGCGGCAGGATCTACCGCTGCCGCATGACGCTGCGCGACCACGGCATGCGGCTCGCGGTGCGCGGCTATCTCGGCCTGTCGCTGCTCGGCCGCACGCAGGTCTGGGAACGCATCGACTGACCTTCGGCGCGGTCACTTCACGAGCGCCACCCGCAGCGCGTTGGTGCTGCCGGCGGTGCCGAACGGGATGCCGGCGATCACCACCAGCGACTGGCCGTGCGTCGCGAAGCCTTCCTGCATGGCGATCTTGGTCGCGCGCCCGACCGTCTCCGTCATCGTATGCGTCAGCGGCGTCACCACCGGATGCACGCCCCACACGGCCGCAAGCCGCCGGCCGGTCGCCTGCGCGGCGGTCAGGCCGATGATCGGCGCATCCGGACGCTCCCGCGCCGCGCGCAGCGCGGTGCTGCCGGAATCGGTGAAGGCGCAGATCGCCGGTGCGCCGATGGTATGCGCCACCTGCCGCGCGGCGGCGGCGATGGCGTCCTGCACCGAGCGTTCGGGCGCGGCGCGCGATGCCTCCACGATGGCGCGCCAGCCTGGGTCCTGCTCCACACGCGCGACGATGCGGTCCATGATGTTGACCGCCTCGAACGGGTATTGGCCGGCGGCGGTTTCCGCCGACAGCATCACCGCATCGGCGCCGTCGAACACCGCGGTCGCCACGTCCGACGCCTCGGCGCGCGTCGGGGCCGGCGCGCTGATCATGCTTTCCAGCATCTGCGTCGCCACCACCACGGGCTTGCCGAGCTGGCGGGCGGCGCGGACGATGCGCTTCTGCGCCAGCGGCACTTCCTCCGGCGGCAGCTCCACGCCCAGATCGCCGCGCGCCACCATCACCGCATCCGACAGCGCCAGGATCGCATCGAGATTGTCGAGCGCCTGCGGCTTTTCAAGCTTCGTCATCACCCAGGCGCGGCCGGCGGCGATCTCCTTCGCTTCCGCCACATCCTCCGCCCGCTGCACGAAGGACAGGCCGATATAGTCGCAGCCGTGATCGAGCGCGAAGGCCATGTCCTCGCGGTCCTTCGCGGTCAGCGCCGGGATCGGCAGCACCACGTCGGGCACGTTGACGCCCTTGCGGTCCGACAGCGGGCCGCCGACCACCACGGTCGTCTCCAGCCGGTCGTCGCGCACCCGCTCGACGCGCAGCCGCAGCTTGCCGTCGTCCAGCAGCAGCGTGGTGCCGATGCTGGCGGCAGCGATGATCTCCGGATGCGGCAGGTTCACCCGCCGCACGTCGCCGGGGGTCGGG